>JASFRY010000113.1:0-10001 GCA_050114675.1 Gemmatimonadota bacterium
AATCCCCAGGTCGGAGCGGTGTGCGCAGCCGGTTTTTTTGCCTTCCGGGTCCCGCAAACGCCGTATGTTTGGGAATAGATGTTCCCAAATTCATCTGTTTATGGCCTCTCCCGAAGAGACCTCGAAGAAACATTTGATGAATCATGTAAGAAGTGCAAACACATACACTTGTGGCGTCTTCTGCAATGCGTCGTCCACTTCGGGCTGCAGGCCTTGCCCCGCGACCCTGGACCTCGTAACTATGGATCGCGGTTCGGATGCGGCTCATCGAAAGACGATGGCGATGGTCATCCCTACGATGAATTCGAAACGCGGCCGCCGAGCGCGACGGCGCGACGACGGCGAGCGAACCGGGGTTTGGGAAACCCGGGGAGCGCGGCAGGGAGGTCGCTGGCCCTGTCGGTGAGGCCCTCGCACGAATTCGGAGGGCGCCCCTTGCCACGGACCGCGTGGCGCGAAGAGGGGAGTGAAGGGGGAAGGCCCAGCCGCCTGCACGCAGGTGGACCCAAACGATGGGCCAGGAACCCGCCAGCGCAGTGGGGAGTTGTCGACGCGGCGTGACCGCGCGGACGGTCCTCCTAGAAAGAAGCGGCTCGAGTGCCTCGTGCGCTCGAGCCGCTTCGATTTTGTGGGTGGGTCACCGGGCGGCCCGGTGTGGATCAGGATTCCGGCGGCAGGAACTCGTGGAAGTCAAGGTAGCGTCCCTTTTCCCGCTCCTCGTCGAGCCACGCCTCGAAGCCGGAGGCCACCAGCCCGCCTGAAGCACTGCCGTTGCGGGCCGCCGTGGTGGCCAGGTGGTTCGCATACTCGTTCCGGGGGTGCCCCGCATGCCCGCGGACCCACTCGGGGCGGATCTCGTGGTGCGCCATCGCCCCGTCCAGCTCCTGCCACAGCTCCAGGTTCTCGATGGGCCCGCCCTTCCGGCGCCATCCCCTGCGCTTCCATCCCGGCATCCACTCGGCGATGCCCTTCACCAGGTACTGGCTGTCGGACACGAAGCGCACGATGCAGGGCCGCCGAAGGGCCCGCAGAACCTCGATGGCCGAGCGAATGGCCATGCGGTTGTTGGTGGTGTCGGGCTCGGAGATCCAGTAGTCCCGGCGCACCCAGGCGCCGTCGCGCCATACCTCCACCAGGCCGCCCGCTCCGCCGGGGGTGGCTCGATCCTGGAACTGGTTGCCCAGGCAGGATTCGTCGGCGTGGACGTGGACGGTGTCGTGGGGCATGCGTGGCGGCTCCTTGCCTTGTCGTGGGACGCGGCGGGAAGGTAACCCCCTGCGCGGGGTCGCCGGGAGCCCGTTTGTTCCGAGCCCTTTCCTCGAATCCGTCCCGCGTGGCGCCCGGGCCGGGCCCTTTGCGGGACCTCCGGGGGATCCTAGCTTTGGCCCGATCCCGCGACCCATGCCCGCCTTCGACACCGGAGCTCGAGAGCCCTTGCAGAAGCCTGCCTACCTCCTCCTCGAAGACGGACGCCGGTTCGACGGCGTCCACGTCGGTTCCACGCGGCTGACCCTGGGCGAAGTCGTGTTCAACACATGCATGACGGGCTACCAGGAGGTGCTCACCGACCCCTCCTACACGGGGCAGCTCGTGACCATGACGTACCCCCTCATCGGGAACTACGGGGTCAACGACGAGGATCGTGAGTCCCCGGTGCCCCAGGTCGCGGGCTTCATCGTACGGGAGGCGGGCCGGCGTCCCTCGAACTGGCGGTCGTCCCAGGGACTCGATGCGTACCTGGCAGAGCACGACGTCACGGGGATCGCCGACCTGGACACGCGGGCCCTGACGCGCCACATCCGCAGCCAGGGGGCCATGCGGGGCGCCATCGCCCCTGCCGACGCCCCCGAGTCCCAGGTGCTGGAGCGCATTCGGTCCCACCCGCGCATGGAAGGCCTCGACCTCGCGTGCGGCGTGTCCACGACAGAGCGATACGAGGTGCCCGCGGTAGGGGAGGAGCGCTTCCACGTGCTGGCGTACGACTTCGGCGTGAAGGCCCACTCTCCCCGGCTTCTTGCGGAGCGGGGGTGCCGCGTCACCATCATCCCGGCGGAAACACCCGCCGCCGACCTTCTCGACGATCCACCCGACGGGCTCTTCGTGTCCAACGGGCCAGGAGACCCCGCCGCCGTGGAGAAGGCCCAGAAGGCCATCGTCGGCCTGGCCGACATGGGCGTTCCGGTCTTCGGCATCTGTCTGGGGCACCAGCTGATCGCCCGGGCCTACGGCGCCTCCACCTACAAGCTCCCCTTCGGACACCACGGAGGGAATCACCCCGTCCGCAATCTGGCCAGGGACACGGTGGAGATCACCTCTCAGAACCACGGCTTCGCTGTGCGGGCCGACGATTCAGGCGCCATTCCGGGGGCGCCGGACCTCCGCCTCACCCACGTGAACCTCTACGACGGGACCGTGGAAGGCGTCGAGCACCGCGACCTCCCTGTCTTCTGCGTGCAGTATCATCCCGAGGCGGCGCCGGGGCCCCACGACAGCCGCTACCTCTTCGACCGCTTCATCGACCTCATGACGACGCGGAAGGGCTCGGCTTCCTGACCATCGGAGGTCGCAAGTTGCTGCGTACCAACGACTCACAGGTTCTTGCGGGGCATGACGGTGGCCATTACCGTCCCGAATCAGGGAAGACTCCTTCCACCCCCTCATGGAGGAAGCATGACCAAGGCGGACCTCGTCGAGCAGGTGGCCGAGGCCATCGGCCCCGGGATCACCAAGAAGGACTGCGCCCTCGTGGTGGACGGCTTCCTCAATGCGGTGAAGCTGGCCCTGGCCAACGGGGAGAACATAGAGATCCGGGGTTTCGGCACCTTCAAGGTGCGCAGACGCAAGACGCGCACGGCCCGGAACCCCCGCACGGGAGATCCGGTCCAGGTGCCCTCCCGCAGCGTTCCGGTCTTCAAGCCGTCCAAGCACCTCCGCAACCGGGTCGCCCGGAAGGACATGGCCCCCGACTGATCCGATCCCATGCGTTGGGCACCCCGGAGAGAGTGGACGCCCCGGCCGTTCGGGCCCGTTTTAACGGGCTCGGGGCCCGGGGCGTCTGAACATCGGTGAGCCATGGACCACGTACGGACGCGGCTTCCGACACGGAGCTGGTCCGGAGGGCCCGGGAGGGTGAGCAGGGTGCCATGAGCGCCCTGGTGGCGCGGCATCATGCCGCGGCGTATCGGGTCGCCCTTTCCCTGGTCTCCGATCCGGACCTCGCTCAGGACGTGACGCAGGACGCTTTCCTCAAGGCGTTCCGCGCACTTTCAGGGTTCCGTGGCGACGCGGCGTTCCGCACCTGGCTCCTCACCATCACGGCCAATACGGCCCGGGGCATGCTGCGCCGGGCAATGCGGCGACGGGAGACGGATCTGGACTCGGCGCCTCCGGCGGAGAGCCCCGAGGCGAGTCCCGAGGACCAGGCCGCCACGAGCGAGGAAGCGGCGCGCGCCAGACAGGCGCTGGAGCGGCTTCCCGAGAAGCAGAGGCTTTCGGTCCAGCTTCGTATCGACGAGGGACTGAGCTTCAGGGAGATCGGAGAGATCATCGGGTCCAGCGAAGGCGCGGCCAGGGTGAACTACTTCCACGGCATTCGCAGGCTCAGGGAGCTGATGCAATGAGCGAGCTGCAGTGTGACGAGATCCGGGATCTGATTCCCGACTTCGCCGGCGGACGTACGTCCTCCGACGTCGCATCTCGCGTATCCACGCATCTGGCGGTTTGCGACGAATGCAGGGCGGAAGCGGAGCTGGCGACCCTGGTGTTCCGGGCTCGACCGGAGCCACCCCCCGAGCTGCAAGCCCGCATCGCCGGGGCCGTGCGGTTCCGCCGGAACACCTTTGCACGCCCATGGTGGGGGCTCGCCGCTGCGGCGGTGGCGGCGTTGGCGTTGGGGATCGGGGTGACGTCGCACAGGCAGCCGTCGGAAGCCGACGTGCCGGCCTACGTGGCCGGCGTGGACGAGGAGCCCCTGTGGGTGAGCGACGATGGCCTCATCGCCGGCGCGCCCGCCCTGGAGGGTCTCTCCGACGAAGCGCTGCAGACCCTGCTCGACGAGATGAGCACGGAAGCCCAGGGAGGTCAGGCATGAGCCGCAGCCCCGTTCTTCGCGCGTCGGTCCTCGCCATGGCGCTGTCCGCCGCCGCGGCCGTCCCGGGCCTGGCCCAGCAGCGCCCTCCGGAGCGGCGCATGGACCGGATGGAGCTGGAGCGCCGCGTGCGCGCCCGCTTTGGACAGATGGTCAAGGAGCGCCTCGGGCTCACCGATGAGCAGGCGGCCCGCCTCGCCGAGACGGTCGAGTCGTTCCGACAGGATCGTCAGAGCCTCTTCCGCGAGGAGCAAGCGCTGCAGAAGCGCGTGGAGGCCGCCCTTCTGGAAGGGGGACCCTCCGACGACGAGGCCCGGACCCTCCTGGACCAGATGCAGAAGCTCCAGTTCGACGAGGCGAAGCTCTTCCAGAGCGAGCAGGAAGCGCTCCTGCAGGTCCTGACGCCATCGCAGCTCGTGCGCTTCCATGCCCTCCGCGAGCAGATGGGACGGCGGATCCAGCAGCTCCGTGGGGGCCCGGGGATGTCCGGACGTCGTGGGCCGGGAGGAGGCCCCGGAGGGCCACCGGGGAGCGCTCCGGACCTCTTCGATCCGTACTTCCCCGGCCTCTGAAGGGCGGAGGCATCTCCCGGGATCCTTGCCGAAGGGGTGCGGCGCTGCAGGGGTCCCGGAAGCCGGAACGTTGACGACGGTCCGGGGGTTTGCATACGGTAGTCGACCCCGAACCTGCCCCGGAGCCATGTCCATCTCGGTCCGCACCCTCTTCTTTGCATCCTACCGTGACCTGGTGGGCGCCTCGGAGCTCCCGGTGGAGCTGCCGGAGGGGGCCACCGTGGCGGACCTGGTGGCGGAGCTTCGCCGCCGCGGTCGTCCTTTCGACGCCCTCCCCCTCGATCCGGCGGTGGCGGTGAACCGCACGTACGCGCCCCAGGGAACCCCCCTCGCGGGTGGGGACGAGGTGGCGTTCATTCCGCCCGTGGCAGGCGGCTGAGGGACGGCGGCCCGTGATCCAAGCGGAGATGGTACGGACGCCCCTGGACCCGGGCGTGATCCTCCGGAAGGTCGGACACCCGGAAGACGGCGCGGTGCTCCTCTTCCTGGGGGTGGTGCGGAACCACGCGGATGGCCGCCGCGTCGCGGGGATGCGGTACGACGCCTACGAAGCCATGGCGACGGAGGTCCTTTCGGCCATCGCCGCCGAGGCCGCCGAGCGTCTGGGCACCGACCGGTTGGCCGTGGTCCACCGCGTGGGCGACCTGGACGTGGGCGAGCCCAGCGTGGCCATCGCCGTGTCCAGCCCCCATCGGGCCGAGGCCTATGACGCCTCCCGCTACGTCATCGAGGAGATCAAGAAGCGTCTTCCCGTGTGGAAGAAGGAGCGCTATGTGGAGGGAGGCGAGGCCTGGGTGGAGGGATCCGTTCCGCCGGTGAAGGCGGGGAAGGCGGGCGGGTCATGAGGGACCAGTTCGGACGGCGCATCGAATACCTGCGCGTGTCGGTGACCGACAAGTGCAACCTCCGGTGCGTCTACTGCATGCCGCTGCACGGGATGCCGTGGATGCCCCGCGACGAGCTTCTCACCTACGAGGAGATCGAGCGCATCGTCCGGACCATGTCCGGGATGGGGCTGAAGCGGGTGCGCATCACGGGAGGGGAGCCTCTGGTCCGCCGTGACCTGCCGGAGCTGGTGGAGATGCTGTCCGCCGTTCCGGGCATCGAGGATCTCTCCCTCTCCACCAACGCCGTGCTGCTGGACCGCTTCGCCGACGACCTCCGCGCGGCGGGGATCCAGCGGATCAACGTTTCGCTGGACTCGCTGCGTCCGGAGCGGGTGGATGAGATCGCCCGCCGCCCCGATTCGTTCCGCAAGATCATGGCGGGCTTCGACGCGGCCGAGCGCGTGGGGTTCGACCCCATCAAGGTGAACGTGGTGCTCATGCGGGGCATCAACGACGACGAGATCGAGGACTTCGCCGCCATCACCCGGGAACGGCCGTGGCATGTGCGCTTCATCGAGCTCATGCCCACAGAATCCAACCTGGATCTCAGCGCCGGGAACTTCTTCTCCTGCCGGGAGGCGCTGCGGCGGCTGCGGAAGGTGGACCGCCTCGAGCCCGTACAGGGGCCGCTGGGGAACGGTCCGGCCACGTACCACCGGTTTCCCGGGGCTCCCGGAACCGTGGGCGTCATCACGCCCATGAGCCACACGTATTGTGACCGCTGCAATCGGATGCGCCTCACCGCCGACGGGCATCTCCGGCCGTGCCTCTTCGGGGACATCCAGACCAACCTGCGGGATCCCCTGCGGGCCGGAGCGGACCTCGTTCCCCTCATCGAGGATACGCTGCACATCAAGCCTCAGCGTCATCATCTGATCCAGGGGAGTGACCAGGGGTCAGGGGGGCTGGTGGCGTTGTCACAGACCGGAGGCTGACCAGATCCCGCGCCGGGGGCGCGGCCCGTCGGGACCCTTCGTTGACACCCCTCCGGGACTTCGGGTACGTTCGTTTAACCAAACGTACCGATCCTGCCCAAAAGGGGCTTCCAGCACCATGAGCGCGAAGAAGATCACCGTGGTCGGCGCGGGACACGTGGGTGCCACGTGCTCCCAGCTTCTGGCCATGAAGGAGCTCGCCCGTGAAGTGATCCTCGTGGACATCGCCGAGGGCATTCCCATGGGGAAAGGCCTGGACCAGTGGGAGAGCGCCCCCATCGAGGGGTTCGACGCCCGGGTCCAGGGTGCAAACGACTACAGTCTCTCCGAAGGATCGGAGATCTTCATCGTCACGGCGGGCCTCGCCCGCAAGCCGGGGATGAGCCGTGACGACCTCCTCAAGACCAACGCCGGCATCGTCCGGTCGGTATCGGAGGAGATCAAGAGGGTCGCGCCCGATTCCATCATCATCATGGTCTCCAACCCTCTGGACGTCATGGCCAAGGTGGCCCTGGAGACCACCGGCTTCCCCCGGGAGCGCGTGGTGGGCATGGCCGGCGTCCTGGACTCGGCGCGCTACCGCTCGTTCATCGCCCTGGAGCTCGACGTCAGCATCGAGGACATCCAGGCGCTGGTGCTCGGTGGACATGGCGACACCATGGTTCCCCTGGCCAGCTACGCCTCCGTGAGCGGCATCCCGCTGACCCAGCTTCTGCCCCAGGACCGCATCGACGCCTTGGTGGCGCGGACCCGCAAGGGTGGCGGCGAGATCGTGGGCTACCTGAAGACGGGGAGCGCCTACTACGCGCCCGCGGCGGCGGCGGTCCAGATGGCGGATGCCATCGTCAAGGACAAGAAGCGGATCCTCCCGTGCGCGGCCTTCCTCAAGGGCGAGTACGGCATTCAGGACATCTTCCTCGGCGTGCCCTGCATGCTGGGCGAAGGCGGCCTGAAGAAGATCATCGAGGTGGAGCTCAGCGACGCGGAGAAGGAGGCTCTGAACAACAGCGCCGACGCCGTTCGCTCCGTGGTGAAGACCCTCGAGGCCCTGTCCTGAAAGGGCCGTTTCTGACCCTCCACAACAATTTCGGCCGGCCCGGCCGGGGCCGACTGCCCCGGCCGGGCCTTTCTTTCTGGGGTCCTCGGTCTACGACGTTGGCCCCCCGACAGGAGTCGTGATGCGACGGGTCGTAGCGCTGTACCGGTCGTCCGTGGGGAAGAAGATCCTCATGGCGTTCACCGGGTTCATCTGGTTCGGGTTTCTGGTAGGCCACATGGCCGGAAACCTCAAGGCCTTCCAGGGAGCCCAGGTATTCGACACCTATGCCCACCACCTGAGGACCCTGGGCGAGCCCATCCTCCCCTACAAGGGCTTCCTGTGGACCTTCCGGGCGGTGATGTTCGCCGCCTTCGTCATCCACGTGCTGCTCTCCTGGCAGACCTCGCGCCAGAGCTGGGCCGCCCGGGAGAAGAAGTACCGGAAGCAGAGGAACCTGAACTTCGACTTCGCGTCGGGGCTCATGCGGTGGGGCGGTGTGCTCATCCTGGTGTTCATCGTGTTCCACATCCTCCACATGACCACGGGTACGCTGCACCCGGACTTCGAGGAGGGGAACGCCTACCACAACCTGGTGACGGGCCTGAGCAATCCGCTGGTGGCCGGCTTCTACCTCCTCGCCATGCTGGCCATCCTGCTGCACCTCTACCACGGGGTGTGGAGCCTCTTCCAGACGCTGGGCGCCAACCACCCCAAGTATTCCAGCTACCGGCGACCCTTCGCCGTGGTGGTCTCCATCGTGATCTTCCTTGGTTTCATCTCGATCCCGGTCGCCGTGCTGACCGGCTTCGTAGCCCAATAGCGGAGGCCTGACCGTGCACCTCGACGCCAAGATTCCGGCGGGCCCCATCGAGCAGAAGTGGGACAAGCACCGCTTCGACATGAGGCTGGTGAACCCCGCCAACAAACGGAAATACGAGATCATCGTGGTGGGGACCGGCCTGGCCGGCGCCTCCGCCGCGGCCACCATGGCCGAGCTGGGTTACAGGGTGAAAGCCTTCACCTTCCACGACTCGGCCCGCCGCGCCCACTCCATCGCGGCCCAGGGCGGCATCAACTCGGCCAAGAACTACCAGGGAGACGGCGACAGCATCTTCCGGCTCTTCTACGACACGGTGAAGGGCGGGGACTTCCGCTCCCGCGAGGCCAACGTATACCGCCTGGCCCAGGTGAGCCTGAACATCATCGATCAGGCCGTGGCCCAGGGCGTGCCCTTCGCCCGGGAATACGGGGGCTACCTGGCCAACCGGTCTTTCGGCGGTGCCCAGGTCTCCCGGACCTTCTACGCCCGGGGGCAGACCGGCCAGCAGCTCCTGCTCGGGGCCTACCAGGCGCTGAAGCGCCAGGTGGCTATCGGGACGGTGGAGCTCCACACCCGCCACGAGATGCTGGACCTGGTGGTCATCGACGGGGTGGCCCGGGGCATCGTGACCCGGGACCTCCTCACCGGGAAGATCGAGAGCCATGCGGCCCACGCGGTGGTGTTGGCGACGGGAGGCTACTCCAACGTCTTCTTCCTTTCGACCAACGCCAAGGGGTGCAACGTCACGGCCACGTGGCGGGCCGCCCGGCATGGGGCGGGGTTCGCCAACCCCTGCTACACCCAGATCCACCCCACGTGCATCCCGCCGGCGGGCGACTACCAGAGCAAGCTCACCCTCATGAGCGAGTCGCTCCGGAACGACGGGCGCATCTGGGTGCCCGAGAAGGCCGGCGACGACCGGCCGGCGGGCCAGATCCCCGAGGGGGAGCGGGACTACTACCTGGAGCGGTTCTATCCGTCCTTCGGAAACCTGTCGCCCCGGGACATCTCGTCGCGCCGGGCCAAGGAGATGGTGGATACGGGGCACGGCGTGGGCCCCATGAAGAACGGCGTCTACCTGGACTTCAAGGATGCCATCAACCGGCTGGGCGAGGACGTCATCGCCGACCGGTACGGGAACCTCTTCGAGATGTACGAGAAGATCACCGGAGAGAACCCGTATCAGGTGCCCATGCGCATCTATCCGGCGCCCCACTACACCATGGGCGGGCTCTGGGTGGACTACAACCTCATGAGCAACGTCCCGGGCCTCTTCGTCCTGGGCGAGGCCAACTTCAGCGACCACGGCGCCAACCGCCTGGGCGCCAGCGCGCTCATGCAGGGACTGGCCGACGGATACTTCGTTGCGCCCCTCACGGTGGGCCACTACCTGGCGGGCGTGCCACGGGAACCGGTGACCAACGAGCACGCCGCCTTCGGCGACGCCGAACGGGAGGTGAAGAACAAGGCCGACCGCCTCCTTTCGGTCAACGGCAACAAGACGGTGGACGAGTTCCATATCGAGCTCGGCCGCCTCATGTGGGAGCGATGCGGCATGGAGCGCTCGGCGGAGGGCCTCAAGGACGCCCTCCAGAAGATCCCGGAGATCCGGGAGCGGTTCTGGAAGGAGGTGCGCGTGCCCGGATCGGGAGCCACGCTGA
>JASFRY010000114.1:0-9996 GCA_050114675.1 Gemmatimonadota bacterium
CGCTTCACCCTGACCCCGCCCACCCCCGTGGAACAGGCCTCGTTGAAGCGCCTCCTCGAGGTGGATTCGGTGGACATGCGCTTCCGCACCGCCGTCCTGTTCTTCACCGACGTCACGGAGGGAGAGCTGGCCCAGGCGCTCCACTGGGCATCCATGGAGCCTCCTGGGGACGCACGCAAGGAGGTGGAGGAGGCGCTGGACTACGTGAGCGACGACGACGGGTGGGTGAGCCGTGACCTCATGGTGCCGCTGCTCAACCGCCGCTCGGGCATCTTCTACGCCCAGGTCGCCTGGGACCGGGGCGATCCGCTCATCTACACGGTGAACCCCTACGCCTACGAAGAGGTGTCGCTGTACCGCCGGAACAAGGGAAAAGGCAAATACCGGGAGGTGGTCACGCGCTTTCACAGGCAGTCGGACTACGCCACCGGCTCGAGCCTCCCCCAGGAGGCGCTGGACCTGGTCCGGGCCGACCACTACGACATCGAGAGCACCATCGCCGGCAACCTGGATCTCACCGGAACCACTACGGCCCACCTCAGCCTGGTGGCCGACGAGCACACGTGGGTGCCCTTCACGCTGCATCAAGACCTGGAGGTGGACTCGGTGCGGTGGGGCGACGGCAGTCCGGCGCCCTTCTCGCGGCCGGAGAGGTCCAGCGACCTCTGGGTGGACGTGTCGGGCATGCCGGCCAATCCGGCAGATCTGGTCTTCCACTACCATGGGGACATCCTGGACCAGAGGCAGGACTTCTGGGTCCAGCCCAAGACGTTCACCAGTTGGTACCCCATGCACCAGTACGGGCGCCCCGCGACGTACCGCATCACCTTCCATGCGCCCGAAGAATACACGCTGGCCAGCGTGGGGAAGGTGGTGTCCGCCGATACCACCGACGACGTCGTCACCCAGGTGTGGGAGACACCACCCGTCCGCCAGATCACGTTCAACATCGGAAACTTCGAGACCAAGACCGTGGAAGGCGGCATCGGGCCGCATCTCACCGTCCAGGTCTCGGAGCGGGCCCATGCCCACCTCAACGACCTCATGTTCCAGGCCGGCTACATGATGGGCGAGCAGAGGGACATGGCCGGCGTGGTGGCGGCCGACCTGACCCAGGCCTTCGTCTTCTTCAACCAGGCCTTCGGGCCCACCCCGGTGAAGGACTTCGTGGCCACCGAGATTCCCACGGACCACGGACAGGCGTTCCCCGGCCTGGTCCTCCTCTCCTGGTCCACCTTCCAGAGCACGAGCCGGAAGGGGTACGACGAGATGTTCCGGGCCCACGAGGTCGCCCACCAGTGGTGGGGCATCGGCGTGCGGCCTGCCACGGACCATGACCGGTGGATGGCGGAGGGGTTCGCCGAGTTCTCGGGGCTCTGGTACATGGCGAGGGTGCGGGGGTCCACCGACCTCTATGCCGACCGGCTGGAGGAGAGCCGAAAGAAGATCCTGGCACGGCGCGACGAGGCGGCGCCCATCTGGCTGGGCACGCGGACCGGGACGTCCTCACACCCCGAGGACTACGAGACCATCGTCTACGGCAAGGGGGCGTGGGTGCTCCACATGCTGCGCATGCTGGTCACCGACTTCGACGGGGGGAGCGAGGACACCTTCGAGAAGATCATGCACGACTTCTACTCGTCCCACCTGGGACAGGCCGCCAGCACCGAGCAGTTCATCCAGACGGTGGAACAGGACGTGGGCGGCGACATGAAGTGGTTCTTCAACGAGTGGGTCTATGGAAGCGCCATCCCCACGTACACCTTCTCGTACAAGCTGGAGGAGCAGCCGAACGGGGAATACAAAGCCTTCGTGAGGGTCCGGCAGGAAGACGTTCCCGACGACTTCAAGATGGTGGTGCCCATCCTCCTGGACTTCGGAGACGAGGGCACCGCCGTGGTGCGGGTCCTGGTGGAAGGTCCCCTCACCGAGGCCGAGCTTCCGATTCTTCCCATGAAGCCCGACGACGTGGAGTTCAACTGCTACGAAGCCGTCCTCGCGGAGACGAAGACCGAGGGATGGAAGGGAAGCTGAGCCGGCGCCGGATCAGCCAGGCACCGTGAAGATCCGGCGTGCTTCCTCCACGCGAGCGCGCACCGCGCACCCCTCCTGGTGGTCGTTGACCAGGCCCATGGCCTGGAAGAACGCGTAGGCGGTGGTGGGCCCGACGAACCGCCATCCACGCTTCTTCAGGTCGCGGGAGAGCGCGACGGCCTCGGGTGACGTGGTGCGGTTCCGCAGCACCGCTTCGGTCAGTCGCCGCGGGCGCGACGCGGGCTCGGGCTCGAAGCGCCACACGTAGGCGGCCAGGGACCCGAACTCCTCAACGAGATCCAGCGCCCGTGTCGCGTTGTTGATGGCCGCCTCGATCTTCCCCCGGTGTCGGACGATGCCGGTGTCGCCGAGGAGCCGCGCCACGTCGGCCTTTCCGAAGCGCGCGATCTCGCGGTAGTCGAAGCCGGAGAAGGCCCGCCTGAAGCTCTCTCGCTTGCGCAGGATGGTCAGCCACGAGAGGCCGGCCTGGAAGCCCTCCAGGCAGATCTTCTCGAAGAGGCGCTGGTCGTCCGAGACCGGGAAACCCCATTCGGTGTCGTGGTAGCGTACGTAGTCCGGGTCGGCGCCGCGCACCCAGAAGCAGGTCCTGGCGTCCGGAGCTTCTGCCCCCGCCGTCACGGGCGTCGGCCCGAGGGACTCCCGGGCCGTCCCGCACCTTCGCTCACCCCGCCCACGGATACGGTCCCGGCAGGGTGACGCCGTGGGCGTCGAAGAGCAGCTCGATCATGCGCTCCCAGGAGTGCCAGCTCGTGGTCCGTCTGTAGGCCGAGTTGGTCTTGTGGGCGATGACCATGTCCACAGCGGGCAGCACCGTGATCCACTGACCCACGGCGCCCCGCGCGGTGTAGGCTCCCTCGAAGGGCCCCACGGCCCGCGGACCGTCCCACACCCACCACATATAGCCGTAGCCGAAGTACCCGTCCCGCCGGCTCAGGGGGTGCATCTCCTCCAGCGGCGTCACCACGCTGTGGATGCGCCGGGCCCAATCGGCGTCGATCACCTGCCGGCCGTTCCACGCGCCATCGTTCAGCATGAGCCAGCCGATGCGGGCCATGTCCCGGGTGCTGAGCCACATGTGGTACGCCAGGTTCACGCTCCGCGACGGGTCTCCGGTCTTGTGCTGAGCACTCCGGTCCCAGTCCTGGAACTGTAGCGGCGTGGCCAGCTGCGCCTGGAGCTCGTCGTAGATGGATCGCCCGGTGAGCTGCTCGAAGACGGCGCCGGCGGCGTTGAAGTCCCAGTTGTTGTAGAGCATGTACGTGCCCGGCTCCTGGGAGCCCCGCTCCGGCGCCGACGCCAGATCGTCACCCGAGTTCGAGGCCGCATGGTAGACGCCGGAGCGCGCCGTGATCAGGTCCAGGATCCGGGCCTTCTTCTCGATGGGGAGGAGCCCGCCGACGTCGTCCAGTCCCAGGTCCGCCAGCGTCTTCTCGAGATCGATGGTCCCGTTGTCCACCCAGGTTCCGTAGAGCATGGCCAAGACGCTCTTGCGGCACGACGCCAGGTAGCTGAGCTCCTCCACGTCACCGTAGGTGAAGACCACCCGCCCCCGGTCCACAACCACGAGACCGGTGGTGTTGGCGCTGTCCCGGAGGAACTCGAAGGTCGTGCGCAGCTTGTCCGAATTCCAGCCGTACACACCCAGGTCGGATCGCTGGACGGTCTCCCATTCCTCACTCGGAAACGTGGGCGTGGTTGAGACCTGGGCAGCGGCGGGCACGGCCAGCGCCAACGCGAAGAGGAAGGATCGCAAGAGGGGGCGTACGCGGGTCATGGCGAGGTACATGGTGCACTCCACTGGATGGGACCGAGCCGCCAAGGTAGGATTTCGAGGCCCTCCCATCCAGATCGCCCGCGCGGTCTCCACGCCCCTTCCTCCAGAAAGCGAGCCATGGCGTCACCGACCCCGTGGAATCCCCAAGAGCTCTACGACCCCGAAGCGTTCCGCCGGGCCGGCCACGAGACCGTGGATCTCCTGGCCGACTACCTCGGGGACGCCGAGGCCCGAGGCATGGACGTGCTCCCGTCCGCCGGACCCGAGGCCGCCCTGGAGCGCTGGCCCCCGGCGGGATCCCCCATGCCGCTGGACGAGATCCTGCGCCGTGTGGTGGCCGAGTCGAGCCACCAGCATCATCCCGGGTACGTGGGGCAGCAGATGTCGGCTCCCCTGCCCCTCACCGCCCTCACGGCCTTCACGGCTGCGCTCCTGAACAACAGCACCGCCATCTTCCAGGGTGCACCGGTGGGGACGGTGCTCGAGAAGCGCGTGGTGGCCTGGATGAGCTCCGCCGTGGGCTACGGGGACGAGGCCGGCGGCGTCCTGGTATCCGGAGGGTCGCTGGGAAACCTGACGGCCCTCCTTGCCGCCCGGCAGCTGCGCCTGGAAGGAGACGTCTGGCTCGACGGAATAGCCGCGGACGGGGCCCGGGGAAGGCCGGCGATCCTCGTCTCCTCGGAAGCCCACTACAGCGTGGGCCGGGCCGCGGGGATCATGGGCCTGGGGGAGGCCGCGACCATCCCCGTCTCCGTGGACGACGACTTCCGCATGACGCCGGACGGCCTCGAGGCCGCCCTGGCGCAGGCGAGGACCCGGGGCCGCACCCCCTTCGCACTGGTGGGCAACGCGTGCAGCACCGCCACCGGCGCCGTGGACGACCTGGGCATGCTGGCCGACTTCTCCCGGGAGCACGGTTTGTGGCTCCACGTGGACGCGGCGCACGGAGGGTCCGCGCTGCTGTCGCCTCGCCTCCGTCCCCGCCTGGCGGGCATCGAGCGCGCCGACTCGGTGGTGTGGGACGCCCACAAGATGATGCTCATGCCGGGCGTGGTGACGGGCGTCCTCTTCCGCCGGGGGGAAGACGCAGACCGCGTCTTCGCCCAGAGCGCGGACTACCTCCTCACCGGCGAGGGCGGATCCCTGGACCTGGCCGGGCGGACGCTGGAGTGCACCCGGGGCATGCTGGCCCTACCCGTGTACACCGCGCTGGCGACGGTAGGCGCGCCGCAGCTCGGCGCCTACGTGGAGGCCATGTTCGACCTGGCCGGGACCTTCGCGGACCGCATCCGCGAGCGCCCGGACCTGGAGCTGGCCTATCGGCCCCAGGCGAACATGGTGTGCTTCCGCGTGAGGCCCGAGGCGGGCGAAGACGCCGAGGCCCTTCAGCTCCAGGTGCGGCGACGGGTCAACGCCTCGGGCCGGTATTTCATCCAGCACACACGCCTGAGGGGCGTCCGCTACCTCCGCACGCTGGTCATTACGCCGCTCACGACCGCCGGGGATCTTGCCGAGCTTCTCGACGTGGTGGAGGAGACGGCAGCCGAGCTGCGGGGCCGCTGAGGACGGAGGCGTCCCCTGAAGAGGACGGCCTCCTCCTCTCTGGACCGGCTCACGGCCCGCAGCGTGGACGCTTCGGGTGGTCGCCGGCGTGGCGTGGCTCTTGCCCGTCCTGTCCCCGGGATGAGCTTCTCAACAGGGGATGGACCACCGCCGGGAGCAGGACCATGAAGCGATTCTTCGTCGGACTTCTTCTCGTCGTCGTCTCCGGATGCGCCACGACGCGGATGGAGCGGGGCGCGGACGCGGGCGACCCGACGGCATCCGTGGCGTGGCCCCCGGGCATCTACGCCGTGTCGGGGCGGGCCGAGATCCAGGGCACGGAAGGGACCGCCCCGGAGACCCGGCACTTCCTCGGAACGCTCATGGTCGCCGCCGGTGGCGACGTCCAGCTGGTGGGTTGTGGCGCGGACCCGGTCCGGAGCTCCGGCACCCGCACCTTCTCCTGCGGGAACGAAAGCTGGTCGTTCAGCACCGACGGCGATCTCATCCGCGGGAGGGTGTCGACCACGGTGACCTACTACGTCGAGAGCGGCCGCACCGAGTGCATCCGCTGGAACACCGACGAGCAGGGTCGGCGCACGTCGTGCGCCCGCTGGCAGAAGGAGCCCTCCCGCCCCCGCACGGGGCGGGTCTCGGCCGAGCTCCACGTCACGCTCAAGAGCTGACGGGGCACGCCACGCGGCGCACCGCCCGGCGTCGCTCCCTCAGACGCCCGTCAGGGCGCGCACGGGATCCACGGCGGTGGCACGGCGTGCCGGGACGAGGCACGCCACGAGCCCGACCAGCGCCAGGACTGCGGTGACGGCGCCCAGGACCCACGGATCCGTGGGCTCCACGGCGAAGAGGAGGGACCGGATGAGCCGGGTGGCGAGAAGGGCCGCGACCACCCCCAGCACGAGCCCCACCGCCGTGACCCGGAATCCCTCCGCCACCACCCGGCCGAAAACGTCCCGGGGAGCCGACCCCATGGCCATGCGGATCCCGATCTCCCGCGTCCTCTGCGCCACGGCGTACGCCAGGGCCCCGTAGATCCCCACCACGGCGAGAAAGAGGGCCACGCCGGCGAAGACGCCCAGGAGCACGAGGGGAATCCGGCGGGACGCCAGGGAGTCGTCCACGCGGCGCTCCATGGTCTCGACCCCGAAGAGGGGGAGATCGGGGTCCACGCGGGTCACGGCCCGGCGCACCGCGTCGGTCACGACAGCGGGCTCGGATACGGTCCTGGCGACGAGGGTCACGGTGCCCGCGGGGAGCTGGCGCACGGGTCGATAGTACGCCCCCACGTGTTCCGACAGGGGCGCGGTGAGGTCGTTCTGCTTGATGGTCTTCACCACGCCGACGATGGTCCAGAGGTCCTCCTCGGGAACGCCCTCCCCCGACGCGCTCCCCATGGCCATCCTGGACCCCACCGCACCTCCATCCGGCCAGTACCGGCGCGCCAGCCACTCGTCCAGGATGATCACCTGGGGCGCGTCCGGTCCGTCGGATCGGCGGAACGTGCGACCCTCCATCAGGTCGATTCCCAGGGTCTCGAAGTAGTCGGCGCCCACCCGGGTGTTGTACGGCGACAGCACCGACTCCCCCGGAGACGGCACGTAGCTCTCCGGGATGATGACGCTGCTCGACCCACCTCCCGAGAAGGGGAGCATGGTGGTCACGCTCGCGGTGCGGATGCCCGGGATCTCCCGCACACGGCGGAGGATCTCGTCCAGGGTCCGCCGCCGGGCGTCGGCGTCGGGATACCGGGACTCGGGCAGCGCCACGGTCCCCGTAAAGACGTGAGTGGGGTCGAAGCCCGGATCCACGGCGAGCGCCTCGCGGAAGCTCTCGAGCATGAGGCCCGACCCGATGAGGAGGAGGAACGCCAGGGCGACCTGCGACGTGACGAGCCCGTTGCGGAGCAGCACGGCTCGCCGGCTCGCCGTGCCCGTGCGTCCCCCGGCGCGGAAGACGGCGCCGAGATCTCCCCGGAACGCCTGTGCCACGGGAATGGCACCGAACACGGCGCCTGCGACAACCCCGAGGGCCAGGGTGAAGATCAGGACCGTGTCGTCCATGGACACCTGCGTGCCCCGGGGCAGGCGGTCCACCCCCAACGTTTGAAGAAGGTGCAGCCCACCCCACCCCAGCGCCGCGCCCGCGGCGGCGCCCATCACGCCCAACGCCAGCGCTTCGGTCAGGACCTGCCGGGCCACGGTGGCGCGGCGTGCTCCCAGTGCCAGGCGCGTAGCCACCTCGCCGCTCCGCGCCTGTCCGCGGGCCAGCATGAGGTTGGCGATGTTCACGCACCCGATGAGCAGCACGAAGCCCACCCCCGCCCAGAGGAGCAGCAGCGTGGGACGGACGTCCCGGACCAGATCGGCCTGCATGGGAACGGCCACGCTGTGGTACCCGGCGTCGTCCAGAACCTGACGCCCGTTGGGGTAGGGCCATGCGTCCTTGAGGGCGTCGTCCACCGCGGCCAGCTGCGCCGTGGCCTGCGCCAGCGTCGCTCCCGGCCGGAGACGTGCGATCATGGAGTAGTTGTTGTTGTGCCAGTTGGCGGGCGTCCGCTGCTCGGGCGTGAAGGAGACGGGCACGTAGATGCGTGCGCCGGCGCGGGTCGGGAGCTGAAATCCCCCCGGAAGCACACCCACCACCTCATAGGCCTCTCCATCCACCCGGAGCGTCCGGCCCACGGCTCCGGCATCACCGCCGAAGTGCTCCCTCCAGTACGCCTCGGTGAGCACCACCTTGCGGTGGCTGCCCGGGTTCATCTCATCCTCGGTGAACGTGCGCCCCAGCCGCGCCGTCACGCCGAGGAGCGGGAAGAACGACGGTGTTACGCGAAGGCCCTGGACTCGCTCGGTGCTCCCCGGCTGCCCCACCGTGAAGCCCGCCCCCTGGTAGGACGCGACCTCCGCGAACGCCGCCACGCCCTCACGGCGGTAGAAGAAGTCGGTGGACGAGGTGGACCCGCGGGCGGCGCCGGCTGCGGGATACGCGTTGTAGACCGTGACCAGGCGGCCGGGATCGTGGTACGGGAGCGGCTCCAACAAGACGGTGCGCACCACGCTGAAGATGGCCGCGTTGGCCCCGATACAGAGCGCCAGCGTGGCCAGGATCGTGGCGCTGAAGGTCTTCTCCTTCCAGAGGACCTTGAGCGCGAATCGGATGTCGCGAAGGAGCGTGTCCATTGGCACCGCCGCCGGAGGATGCTCGACCTGGCCACCTCTCCCCTCACGACGCCTCCGGACCCCGGTTGGTTTCGACCACGCCCCCGGCACATCTTGGTCCCGCGTTGCGGGCCGGCCTGGCCCGCACGGGCTCCGACCCCCACTGTGGGTCCCCATGGAAAGAGAATCGCCCCCCCCTGCGGCCGGGAAGCACCGTGTCGCCGTCGTCACCGGAGCGGCCCGGGGCATCGGACGCGGGTGCGCGCTGGCGCTGGCGGAGCACGGATTCGACGTGGCGCTGGTGGATGTGCTGGTCCCCGAGATGGAGCGGACCGCGGGCGAGATCCAGGCCCTCGGCCGTCAGGCCCTGACCTACGAGGCGGACGTGGCATCATTCGCCCGGGCCCGGGAGGTCGTCGATGACGTCGTGGACCGCTGGGGGCGGGTGGACGTCCACCTCAACAACGCCGGACGTTCCATGCCCAAAGGCCTCCTGGAGATCAGCGAGGAGGAGTGGGACCGCACCCTGGACGTCAACCTGAAGAGCTGCTTCAACTGGTGCCGCGCCGTCGTGCCGGCCATGCAGGCGCAGGGCAGCGGCCGCATCGTCAACATGTCGTCGCTCAACGCCTACTCGGGCGGGGTGACCAGCGCCGTGAGCAAGTTCGCCTATGCGGCGGCCAAGGCGGGCATCCTGGGGCTGACGCGGGCCCTGGCCAAGGAGCTGGGCCCGGACATCGCCGTCAACGCCGTCTGCCCCGGGATCATCGAGACCGAGCTCGGCAACACTCTGACCCGCGCTCGGGGCGCGGAGCTGAGCAAGGGGATCGCGCTGGGCCGCCTGGGCACCCCTCGCGACGTGGCGCAGCTCGTCGTCTTCCTGGCCACGTCGAACCCCTCCTTCATCACCGGCCAGGACTTCGTCGTGGATGGCTTTCAGTGGATTCTGTGAGGGCTCCGCGGACGCTCGCGGAGCCCGGGCGGGCTGTCGTCGCCGCCGTGGTGGGAAACGTTCTCGAGTGGTACGACTTCGCCGTCTACGGATATCTCGCCGCCATCATCGGCCGGACGTTCTTCCCCTCCGGCGACGCCACCGCCGAGCTGCTGGCGTCCTTCGGCGTCTTCGGGGTGGGCTTCCTGGCCCGTCCCCTGGGGGGCATCGTCATCGGGCGCATCGGCGACGTGAAGGGACGCCGCACTGCCCTCCTCCTCACCATCTTCCTCATGGCCGGCGGAACCGTGCTCATGGGCCTGGCGCCCTCGTACGCCGCGGTGGGCATCGCCGGGCCCGCCACGGTCCTCGTAGCCCGCCTCATGCAGGGGTTCAGCGCGGGCGGAGAGTGGGGAGGCAGCACCGCCTTCATCGTGGAATGGGCGCCCGAAGGACGCCGTGGCTATTTCGGTTCCTTCCAGCAGATGAGCGTCGGAGCCGGCCTGCTCCTGGGATCC
>JASFRY010000115.1:0-9980 GCA_050114675.1 Gemmatimonadota bacterium
AGTTGAGATACAGGGCGATCCACTGCTGCAGGTGGATCTGGTCCAGTCCGGTGGCCGCGTCGTACTGCAGCCTGGGCTGTGCCATATAGGCGTCGATCTCCGCGTCGGTGGGCGCGTTGGCCGGCGCCCACTCGTCGTACTGGTTCATGCTGGCCCGGATGCCCGCCTCGTAGAGGGCGGCCGGGTCTCCCGAGATCCATCCCCGGGCCGCGGCCTCGGCCTCGAGGAAGAGCACCTCGGCATAGGTCATGATGGCGGATGGCGTCGTCGCACCATTGGCACGCCAGAAGTTCCCGATCCTGGAATACCAGACGATGGACAGCGGGGGCTTGGCGATGCCGTTGCCGAGCCCGCGGTACTCGCCGTCCTGCGCCGAAGGCTCGGCGTAGAGCTCGAGCCTTGGATCGTTGAAGGACTTCAGGGTGTCCACCATGGTTGCGCTGATCCCATGGTCGTCACGCCCCGTCCAGTTGTCGTACAGCGGGTTCCGGTACGGCGCGCCTGGCCACCGGAACATGGCGTTGTCGTCGTTGCTGGTGAACGCGCCGTCGTTGTAGGCCGCAGCGAACTGGGCCCGGGCCGTGGCGGGGTCGACCTCCGAGAGGCGCATGGCCAGGCGCATCCGTAGTGCGTTGGCGAACTTGCGCCACTTCCCGAAGTCGTTGTCGTACAGGATGTCCCCGCCGCCGAAGTCGCCCGTTCCCGAGGCGAGCATGCCGGCCGCATCCGTCAGGTCCTGGAACATCCCGTTGTAGATCTCCTGCTGGGTGTCGTAGACCGGCGTCGTGATGCCCTCGGAGGCCTTGGTCGCCTCCGAGTAGGGAACGTCACCCCACATGTCGGTGACCTGGTGGAAGACCCAGGTCTTCCACACGAGCCCCGCACCCTGGATGTGACCGTCCCCGCTGTCGGCACCCTTGCTGATGACGGTCTCGATGTCCGTCAGCGGGCCTGCATAGTACGTGTTCCAGAAACCCTGCATGTTGGCCGGGCGAACCTGGCCCCGCTCTTCGTCAGGGTACTGGATCTCCACGATCTGCTGGGGCCAGATGCTCACATGGGAGAGCAGCACCCAGCTGCCGTAGGTCTGCGCTACGGCGGACTCGATGGCGTCGGGGAAGAGGTACGCTGGCCCCACGTCGGTGGGCGCGTTGGGATCGACGTTGACGTCCGTGAGCCCCTGGTCGCATGCCGTCAGGGCCGCAATCAGTCCGACGGCCAGCACGCCACGGGCGAAGATTCTCTTGTTCATCTTGAGCCTCCCGTTACGGCCGGATCGAGAGGGAGAAGCCGAAGCTGCGCGCCGTCGGCATCTGCCCGAACTCGATTCCCTGCACGTTGCTGGCGTCGAAGGCGGTCTCCGGATCGATGTTCTTGATCTTGGACCAGAGGGCGAGGTTGCGCCCGATGAGGGACAGGGTGCCCCCCGAGAAGCCCATGCGATCCATGAAGGACGAGGGGATCTCGTAGCCCAGGCGGACCTCACGGAGCTTGATGTAGCTCGCGTCGGAGATCCCGAACTCCTGGTTCCCGTACATGCCTTCGAAGTAATCCTGGGAGAGACGCCGGACCTCGACGCCTCCCTCACCGTTCACGGTGCCGTCGGGAAGCACGCCCTTGACCAGGACCCCGGGATCGTCCCAATCGGTCTCCCGGCCGAGCAGCGTCTCATTGAGGACGCCTGCGTAGGTGCCGAACCAGTTGGTCACGGAGAACACGTCTCCGCCCCTCTGGCCGTCCACCAGGACGCTCATGTCGAAGGGGCCGTAGCTGAAGCGGTTCTGGATGCCACCCACCCAGTCGGGGTTGTAGTTCCCCAGGATCCGCCGCTCGGGATCGCTGAGCGGCTGGCCGCTTGCGGACAGCATGAGCATGCCGCGCTGTGCGGACGTGCAGTCCCCGTCTGTGATCTGGTCGTTGCCGCAGCGCAGGTAGCCGGTGCCGAACATGGCGCCGTACGGCTCATTCTTGCGGGCCTCGATGTTGAGGCTCCAGTACGTGCCCAGCACCAGGGTCTCCAGGTCCCCGTACAGGTCCATGACCTTGGAGTTGTTCTTGCTCCAGTTGAGGGTCATGTCCCAACGGAACCCGTCGTCGTCCGGACGTATGGGCGTGGCGTTGAGGAGCAGCTCCCAGCCCCAGTTCCTCACCTCACCGGCGTTGAGCACCCGGCTCGTGTACCCGGTGGTGGACGAAATCTGCACGCCCAGGATCTGGTCCTTGGTCGTGTTGTCGTAGTAGGTGAGGACGAAGCCCATCCGCTCGTTGAAGAAGCCCAGGTCCGTGCCCACCTCCCACGCCGTGGTCTGCTCGGGCTTGAGCTCGGCGTTGGGGAGCTGGTTCGGAATGGCGAACATGGGCGTCTGCCCGAACGCCTGCTGGGCGTTCAGCGTCGACGTCAGCTGGTACGGGTCGGTGTCGTTCCCCACCCGCGTCCAGCTCGCCCGGACCTTCCCGGAGCTCAGGAACGAGCTCTGCAGGCCCAGCGCGTCGGTGAACACGAAGGCGCCGGATACCGAGGGATAGAAGTAGGAGCGGTTGTCTTCCGGGAGCGTGGAGGACCAGTCGTTCCGGCCGGTCACGTCCAGGTTCAGGTAGTCCCGGTAGTTGAGGCTCATGGAGCCGTAGAGGCTCCGCACCTTCTTCTGCTCGGTGTAGTCCGAGGGATCCGGTGTCACCGAAGAGTTGTCGATGGTGTAGATGTCCGGAGCGGTGAGCGCGGTGATGCTCACGTCCGAGAAGTTGTAGTCGTTCTTGCGGATGTTGCCGCCGGCGTTCACGTCCAGCGAGAGGTCGGAGGTGAGCTGCCGCGTCGCCGTGACCAGGAGGTCGGCGTTGGTCTCTGCCCGGTAGCGCTCCGACTCGAGGAAGCCGCCGTCTCCGGCGTCGTCCAGGCTGTTGAACGCCGTGACGTTCTTGCGATGATCCCGGTACCAGTCGCGGCCCAGCTTCCCGGTGACCGTGATCCAGTCGTTGACCTCGTAGCTGGCCTGGACGTTTCCGATGAGCCGATCGCGCTCATCGGCGTTCCAGTTCACGTACTGCTCCCAGAACGGGTTGTTGTGGTAGTTGTAGTTCCAGTTGTACTGGCCCCCGTTGGGATCGCAGGGCGTGGGCTCGTCGCCCGTGCACTTGTAGTGGCGCAGCGCGTTCATGTCGATCTGGCGTCCGAACCAGACGAAGCTCTGCATGGGGTTGTTTTCGTCGTACCCGGTGCCCATCCGGTTATTGCCCCGGGAGTTGGTGTAGTTGAGCGAGGCCTCCGTGGAGAAACGCTCCGTCACCGAGGCTCCTCCCTTCAGCGCCACGGTCCTCCTCTTGATCTCCTCTCCGGGCGCCATGCCGGCGACCTGGATGTTGCTCAGGGAGAGACGGACGTTGGAGGAAGAGCTGGCCCGGGACACGGCCACGTTGGTGTTCCACGTGGACCCGGTGCGGAAGAAGCTCCGCACGTTGTCCGGGTGAGGAGACCACGGCATGGCCGCACCCGTGAACTGGTCGATGGGCTGCCCGTCCATCCTGGGCCCCCAACTCTCGTCGTAGAAGTCGTAGGTGCCCCCGCCGCTGCCGTCGACCCACTGGAACTGACCGTCGTATCCCTGGCCGTACCGGTTCTGGTACGAGGGGAGACGGAGCGGGTTCTCGAAGGTGATGCTGGATGTGGCGGTGATCCCCAGACCCCTGGAGCCGGTGCCGCCTCCCGACTTGGTGGTGATGACCACCGCGCCGTTGGCCGCGCGCGAGCCGTACAGGGCGGCCGCGTTGGGCCCCTTGAGCACGCTCACCGACTGGATGTTGTTGGGATCGATGTCCTGGATCGCGTTGCCGTAGTCGATTCCGCCGTAGCCGGAGTTGCGGCCGTAGCCGTCGCCCGAGGCCGAGTTGTCCACGGGCACGCCGTCGACGACGAAGAGGGGCTGGTTGGACCCGGTGATGGAGCTGGCGCCGCGGATCACGATGCGCGACGTGCCCCCGGTGGGTCCGGCGTTGGTGATATGGACGCCGGCCACGTTCCCCTGGAGCGCGTTGACGATGTTCAGCTCCGGGACCTTGGCCAGCTCGTCACCCTGAACGTCCTGGATGGAGTAGCCCAGCGAGCGCTTCTCACGCTGGACCCCCAGGGCGGTGACCACGATTCCTTCCAGGCCGATGGCCTGCTGCGACAGGTTCACCTCCACCCGGGCCTCGATGGGTGCCTCCACCACCTGGAATCCGATGTAGGTGAACACGAGGGTCTGCGCATCCATGGGGACGCGGAGCGTGAAGTTCCCCTCGTCGTTGGTGAGGGTGCCGACGTTGGTCCCCTTCACGGTGACCTGCACGCCGGCGAGCGGTTCGAGCGTCTGGGCCGCGGTGACATGCCCCGTGACCGTCCGCATCTCCTGCTGAGCAGCGAGGAAGGCGGGAAGAGCCACGAAGGCCAGCAGGCCCAGCACCCCGACTGTAGCGGGACGCCTCATGAGTGCCTCCTGGGCGCTACGGCAACCCCCACGCGCGGAAGAACCCGGCGCGTACGAGGGTCGCCTGTTCCGGGCAGGAATGGGCAGTACTGGGCAGGAATGGGCAGTACTGGGCAGGAATAGAATCGCCGGATCGCCCCCGAACGGACCCGGTCGGTCAGTCCAGGGAGGGAAGCGGGAGCGTCCGGTCGGAACGCGCTCAGCCAGGGTGCGGGAGCAGCTTGGAAGCCCCCCGCACGGCTTTAGCATGGAGGCGCCGGCACCGGCTTGTCAAATGCCCCGGACCAACCCAGATCAGAACCGTTATCGTTCGCCCTTTCTCGCCGGCGTCAGCGGGGAGAGAAGTCCCTCAGCCGCGCCACCGTTTCGGCGTCCAGCGCCCTCAAGAGCGCGACCACCAGATCCACCGTCCGGTCGAAGTCCTTCCGGTCCATGACGCCGTTGTGGGCGTGGGTGTAGCGCACCGGAACCACCAGGTTCACGGTGGGCACGCCGCCGCAGCACTTCTGGATCTCCGCAGAGTCGTCGCCGTAGCCCTGTACCAGGTCGAGCTGGAGCGGGATGCCGTTGTCCGCGGCCACCTTCTTGACCAGGTCCACCAGGGCCTGGTTGGGCATCTGGGACGAGTCGTAGAGGAAGATCCCGGGACCGCCCCCCAGGCGGGCCTGGGTCTCCTCGGGCCGGGCACCGGGGACGTCGCCGCTGACCCCGCCTTCCAGCGCGATTCCCACTTCGGGCTGGACGACCTCGGCCGCCGTGTGGGCACCGCGCAGGCCCACCTCCTCCTGCACCGTCGCCGCGTAGAACATCTGGTTGGGGTGTACCTGGTCGTCGAGGCGGCGCATGACCTCGAGGAGGACGGCCATGCCCACGCGGTCGTCCCACGCCTTCCCCATGTAGCGTCCCGTGCCGTTGAGCTCCTGGAAGGGCGCGTCGGGCACCACCGCATCTCCGGGCTCGATGCCCAGCTCCGCCACCTCCGCGGCAGAGCGGGCGCCCACGTCCAGGAAGAGGCTCTCCCGGGGGAAGACCCGGTTCCGCTCGGACGACGGCACCACGTGGATGTCGCGGATGCCGGTGACGGCGTGCACGGGCCCCCTGGACCCCATGATGATCCAGCGCTGGTCCACCAGGGCCTGGTCGAACCATCCACCCAGCATCTGCATGCTGAGATACCCGTCGCGAGTCACCCGGCGGACCATCCCGCCCAGCTCGTCCAGGTGGGCGTCCAGCATGACCCGGGGCCCGCTGGACCCCTGGGTGGCGATGACCGAGCCCAGCCCGTCGTAGCGGATGTCGTCGGCATACGGCTGCATGCGCTTGACCACCAGGTCACGCACCGGGCCTTCCAGACCCGACGGGCCCGGAGCCTCGGAGATCTCCTTGAGCAGATCCACCACCCGGTCCTGCTGCGCGGCGAGGGGCGTGGCGGCAGCAAGGAGGGCGGCGGCGGCGAGGACGGTGCGGGTGCGGAGGGTCATGGTCGTTTCCGTTGCGAGTCAGGTCGTGGATTGGTGTCACTCACCGACGAGCCGAGCCTTCTTCAGAAGCTCGGCGTACGCGGTGGCCTCGATGCGGGCCACGGCGTCGGCGCGCTCCTGGATCCCCCGGACGAGGCGATCGAAGAGCTCCCGGTCCCCGTCGGTGGGCGGCGCGTCGGCCATGGATGCGAAGCTCATGAGCCGGGCGAGCTTGCTGTCGATGCCGGTGGGCTGGGCGATGAGATCCTGGCCCGCGCGGGCCCGGTACTGGACCAGGCGCTCCTCCAGGGGATACAGCTGATCGTTCAGGGACTTCAGGTCGCTCACGAGCTCCTGGCGCGAGCCGGCGCGCTCCACCGCCTGACCCGCCTCGGCCCTCATGTCGCGGATCTTCTTCACCAGCGCCATGGTCTCGGTGAGCTTGTCCCGGACCTGGATGAGGAAGTCGAACTGGGTCACCAGGTCCTGGTCCGTGTAGTCGATGCGCGGGTCGCGAACGATCTCGAAGGGCTGGCTCAGGGTCCGCCCCCCGGCGGTGAGCTCCACCGTGTAGTGGCCCGGAGGCGCCACGGGACCCCGGGCGCTTCCCTGGAAGACGGCGTCGGGGAGCACCGTGGCACCGGGGTAGCGCATATCCCAGACGAAGGTGTTTCCGCCGGCCGTGGCCGACACGTCGTCGAAGGCGCGCACCACGTCTCCGTCGCCTTCGAGGATGCGGACCCGCACGGCCGAGGCGGGCGCCGTCTTCAGGTAGAAGGGCACCACCACGCCGTCGGGCGGATTGGGTCCGGTGGTGCCTCCGCTCCGGGAGAACGCCGCCACCGGGCTCACGCCGCTGTTGATGCGCACCGTGGGGCGGGGGCGGAAGAGGTGGACCGGCTCGCTCATGGCCGAGGCGTCGAGCTGGTGCAGGAGCGCCACGTCGTCCAGGATCCAGAAGGAGCGGCCATGGCTCGCCGCCACCAGGTCGCCGTCCTTCACCTGCAGGTCGTGGATGGGCACCACCGGGAGCCCGTGGCTCAGGGGCTGCCAGTGGTCCCCGTCGTCGAAGGAGACGTACACCGTGCGCTCGGTCCCCGCGTAGAGGAAGCCCGGCCGATCCGGGTCCTCGCGGATGACCCGGGTGAAGTCGTCCTCCGGGATCCCCGTGGTGATCTTCGTCCACGTCTGCCCGTAGTCGTGGGTCCGGTACAGGTACGGCGCGTCGTCGTCCAGCTTGTAGCGGGTGGCCGCTACGTACGCGGTGGCCGGGTCGTGGTGCGACGGGTCGATGATGCTGATGAGGGCGAAGTCCGGCAGCCCCGGGATGTTCACCTTCGACCAGCTGGCGCCGCCGTCCCTGGACACGTGGACCCACCCGTCGTCGGAGCCGGCCCACATCACGCCGGCCTGCGCCGGTGATTCGGCAAAGGCGAAGATGGTGGCGTACCACTCGGGTCCGTACGCCTCCCGCGTGATGGGCCCCCAGTACTCTCCGGGCTCCGGGTGGTCGTACGAGGGCGTGCGCTCCAGCGTCTCGGGGTCGTGGCGCGTCAGGTCCGGGCTGATGGTCTCCCAGCTCTGTCCCTCGTCGGTGGTGCGGTGCACGAACTGGGACGTGATGTAGAGCACGTCGGGGTCGTGGGGCGACGTCATGACCGGATACGTCCACCAGAAGCGGTACTTCATGTCCGCCGCGCCCCATCCGTAGTAGGTCTCGGGGTTGGGAGAGATGTCCCGGACCTGTTTCGTCCGATGGTCGTAGCGGGTGACCCAGTGGTGGTTGGCGGCGTAGACCACGTCGGGGTCGTCGGTCTTGACGGCGATGTATCCGTCCTCGCCCCCGCCCACCGTGTACCAGTCCTCCAGCATGTTGGCTCCGAAGTCGGAGCGGCTGGGCACCGAGATGGTGGTGTTGTCCTGCTGGGAGGCGTAGAGCCGATACGGGAAGCCGTTGTCAACGGCCACGTGGTAAAGCTGGGCGGTGGGCTGGTTCATGAGGCTGGACCAGGACGCGCCGCCGTTGAAGCTCACCACGGCCCCGCCGTCGTTGCCCTCCACCATGCGCGCCGGGTCGTCGGGGTCGATCCACAGGTCGTGGTTGTCGCCGTGGGGCACGTCCATCTGCGTGAACGTCTCGCCCCCGTCGGTGCTCTTCCAGAAGCGCACGTTGAGCACGTAGACGGTGTTGGCGTCGGTGGGGTGGGCGAAGATGTGGTGGTAGTACCAGGGCCGCTGGGTCAGATCGGCGTTCTCGCCGTTGGTCCGCGTCCAGGTGGCGCCCCCGTCGTCGGAGCGGAAGACGCCCTTCTTGCCCAGCTCGGCGTCGATGATGGCCCATACGCGGTTCGGCATGACGGGGGACACGGTGACGCCGATGCGGCCCTTGAGCCCGTCGGGGAGGCCCGGTTTGTTCGTCAGCTCGGTCCAGGTGTCGCCGCCGTCGGTGCTCTTGAAGAGCCCGGTGCCGGGCCCGGCGCTGGTGAAGCCCCACGGATAGCGCCGGAGCTGCAGCAGCGAGGCGTACAGCACATCGGGGTCGCTGGGGTCCATGACCAGGTCGATGGCGCCCGTGTCCTCATCGCGGTAGAGGATCTTCTCCCAGGTGCGGCCGCCGTCACGGGAGCGGTAGACGCCCCGGTCCTCGCTGGGACCCCACGGAGAGCCCAGCGCCGCGGCGTACACCAGGTCCGGATTGTCGGGGTGGATGCGGATGCGTGCGATCTGACTCGTGGGCTCCAGGCCCACGTGGGTCCAGCTCGCGCCCGCGTCGTCGGAGCGGTACACGCCGTCGCCGATGGAGGCGTTGCCCCGGATGCACGCCTCCCCCATCCCCACGTACACCACGCGGTGGTTGGACGGCGCGATGGCCAGCGCCCCCACCGACCCCGTGTGGACGTAGCCATCGGTCACGTTGTGCCAGTTGATGCCTCCGTCCTCCGTCTTCCACACGCCGCCGCCGGCCGTGCCCTGGTAGAAGACGAGCCGGTCCACCGGGTCCCCCACCACGGCCAGGACCCGCCCGCCGCGGGTGGGGCCCACGTTCCGCCACGTCAGCATGTCCAGGTAGGAGGCGTCCACCTCCTGGGCGGCCAGGAGCGCGGGGGCGAGAAGGAGGGCCACGAGTCCGGCGAGGATGGGACGGCGCATGGTGTGCGAGCTCCGGGTGGATGGTGCGCGACTCCAGGCCGTGGCGGAACGGCCTCGGGGCATGCTGGGGACCGGGACGGGTCTGGGCAAGCGCGAGCCTCGGGCCGCGTCGCCCCCTCGGCCTCCCGCGTCCTTCCTCCCGGCGCGGCGCGCCACCCGGGTCGATCCGGTGGAGATGCTCCGGACCGAATGACCCGAGCGGCGGCCGGCAGCCCCCCGCGGCCCGTCAGCCCCCGGCCCGCGCCAGCTGGGCCTTCAGCTCCTCCAGACGCCGCACCTGCGTCGGGGTGGGCGGGTACAGGCTCCCCTGCACCGACCCGCGCCCGTTGAACTCCGACGCCAGGCTCGACGCTCCGAAGTAGAGGCGCCGCGCCGACGACGGCGGGTTCGCGCCGTTGGAGAGCTCGTACGCCGCCCTCTGGACCTCCAGGAGCCCGACCAGGAAGCGCTCCCGCGCCCGGTACTGGGCCACGGTGAGCTGGGGCTTCCCGGGATCGCCCCGGACCTCCACCGTCTGCACCGACGTGGCGGCCCCGGCCCTCAGCGTCACGGTATAGGTGCCCGGCGACACCCACGGTCCCGGAGCCGCCAGGGGACGCGGCGGGCGGGGAAGCGCCCGGGCCTGGGGGCTGTCGGGATCCTCCGGCGCCGAGGGCGGCGCCTCGTGCCTCAGGTCCCACATGACCCGGTGGATGACGCCGGCGCCCGTCGGCCCCTGGAGCGTGCGCACCACGGCGCCGTCGGCGTCGGTGACCGTCAACGTGACCGACGGCGCGGCGCGCCCCAGGACGTAGTCCAGGACGGCGCCTTCCTTCGGGTTCTCCCCCGCCCAGAAGTCCTGGCCGCGGTACGACTTGTCCTCCCAGTACTGCCAGATGTGGGACGGCCGGATGCTGAACAGGTGCGCCGG
>JASFRY010000116.1:0-9918 GCA_050114675.1 Gemmatimonadota bacterium
TCCAGGCCCTCCTCACCACGTCCCAAACAGCACCCATCGCCACGCGGAACCTGCCGCCAGGTCCGCGGCGCTCCCGCCACATCTCCTCGAACACATGGGCCATCTCGGGTCCGTGACGCTCCCTGAACGCCCTCGGGAGCAGCCTCAGGAGCCGGACGTAGACACGGACGGGCCAGGAGCGCCGGGTCACGATCCCGCAGTGCTCCCCAGGGCTTCCCGTGCCCGGCCCACGATCGCCTCCAGGCGCGCCGTCTCGGCCTCCAGGGTCTCGCGACCGCGGGCCGTCAGGCCGTAGAAGCGCCAACGCACCCGGTCGGGCGCCGGGTCACGAGGCTCCACCTCGGTGATGAGACCCGCACCGGCGAGGTCGTCCAGGGCGCCGTAGAGCATGGCGGGATAGAGCGTCACCTCACCCTGGCTCTCATCCTGGACACGACGCCGGATCTCCGCACCGTGCAGCGCGTCGCCGGCGAGCGCGAGAAGGATGTGGTACCGGAATGCCTTCACGCTCTTCAGTCCTTGCCAATGGCGTTCCATGGATCGACGTCCACGACTTGGACGCCGAAGGTCATGGAAAGGTTTGATAGTATTGTTCGATACTATCACCTACGCAAGCCCCGACCGCCATGGTGTTCCGCGCGGTGTGCAGCGGCCGTGTGGGACGCCTGCCTCGAGACGAGGACCTTCCGGCCCGTTGCGGAGGTCTATCCCGGATCAGTCCCGGAGGGCGACGCCAGGATGTACGCCGCTTGCGCGACGGGCGGGCAGCCAGGTGGACACCACGGCCACCAGGGCCAGCGCCGCCGCCACGCCCCCGGCGTAGGACAGACTCAGGTCGTCCGCGAAGAGGTTCAGGGCGCTGGCCACGCTCCGGTACATCAGGTAGCAGAGCGGCAGGCCCAGAACCATACCCACGCCGGCCAGGACGAGGCCGCTGCGGGCCACCATGCCCACCACCGCGCCCCGCCCCGCACCCAGCGCCATGCGGATCCCGATCTCCCGTTGCTGCTGGGCGACGGAGTGGGCCATCACGCCATAGATCCCCAGGGCCGCCAGCAGGAGCGCGATGACACCCATGGCTCCCAGGAAGAGGGAGATGGCCTGGGGTCCCGCCAGGGACTCGGCGACGAAGTCGTCCAGCGTTCGGAGCTGAGCCAGTGGCTGGTCGGGGTTCACGGACCACACGGCCGTGCGAACATCGGCGGACACGCGCGTGGGATCACCGGCGACCCGCAGGGCGAAGCTGACCGTGCGCCGGGGACTCTGGGCGGCCGGGACGTAGACCTCTTCCCCCTGGCTGCCGGCGAGAGGGATGCGTTCCTGGAGGATGTCGCCCGCGACTCCCACGATCGTTCGCGGCTCGTCCTCCCCGTTCAGGGTGATGCTCCGCCCCAGCACGTCGCCATCGGGGAACTCACGGCGCACGAAGGCCTCGCTGACCACCGCCACGCGCTGGGCGTCTTCCCGGTCCGTGGCCTCGATGCCTCGACCCTGCCGGACCGGAATCTCCATCGTGGCGAAGTAATCGGGGTTCACGGCCTGGAATCCGGCGGAGGGCGGCTCGGCCCCGTCGGGGAGGGTACGGCCCTCCACGGAGTAGGTCCGGTTCGGATTGCTGCGGCCCCGGGGAAGGGAAGACATGAGCGCAACGTCCTCGACCCCCGGGACCCGGGCGAGCGCATCCACGAGCTCGTCCTGGTAGGTGCGAAGCTCCTCCACGTCCGGATAGCGCTCCTCCCGTGCCGTAAGGGAGAAGGTGAGGAGTCCGGCCTGACGATAGCCGGGGTCGGATTCGGTCAGGCTTCGGAAAGCCTGGACCAGGATTCCCGCGCCCGTAAGGAGCGCCAGCGCCACAGCGAACTCGCCCACCACGAACGCGTTTCGGAGTCGCCTCCTGCTCCGGCTCGCCGTGCCTCCCCGGCTCCCCTCGCCCAATGCCTCCCGCAGCTCCCCGCGCACGGCATGGAGTGCCGGGGCGAGGCCGAAGACGACGCCGGCCAGGATCGACACGCCGAGGGTGGCCACGAGCACCGTGGGATCCAGCTTCGGGACCATGGCACGGGGCATCTCGGGGGGCATGATGCCCTGGAGCCATCGAACGACGCCGATGGACAGGACCAGCCCCACAACGCCGGCGACCAGGCCCAGCACCACGCTCTCGGTGAGGAGCTGCCGGAGGATCCGGTGCCGGGCAGCGCCCAGCGCCGTGCGTACCGCCACCTCCTTCTGACGCTCCTCCGCCCTGCTCAGAAGCAGGTTGGCCACGTTGGCGCACGCGATGAGGAGCCCGAACAGCGTCACCGCAGTCAGGATCATCACCAGCTTCCGGTCGGTGGGACCGGGGAAGAAGTCCCGGACGGGGGTCGCGCGCACCTCCAGGCCCCGGGTCGCCTCGGGATAGGATGCCCCGATCCGCTGCCATGCCGCGTCGAGCTCACGCTGCAGCTGGGGCAACCCGGCCCCCGGCGCCAGACGCACGAAGGCGAGATAGGCGCGACGTCGGTGATCCTCCCTCTCGGCCGTGAAATCCGAGGGACGGAACACCTGGACGTTGGCCGGAATCATGTCGAAGTCTTCGGGCATCACTCCGATGACGGTATACGGCGTTCCGTTCAGCGTGAGGGTCCGCCCCAGCACGTCGGGATCTCCCAGGAATCGGCGCTGCCAGAAGTCGTGCCCCAGCACCACCACCTGCCCCACCCCCTCCGTCCCCTCCTCGGGACGGAAGCCGCGGCCCAGGGACGGCTGCACGCCGAGGACGTCGAACAGGTTGGGCGTGCCCACCACCACGTTGAGCTGCTCGGGGACGTCGAGGCCGGTGAGATTGGCCGTCTGCAGGTCATACATCATGGCGCCGGAGATGCTCGACGCGCCGGCTTCATAGTCCCGGAAGTTGCCCGCCGACGTGCCGCCGAACATCTCGATGCTCTCGCCCTGACGTCCTTCCCGGAGAAGGACCAGCCGGTCCTGGTCCTTGTATGGGAGCGGCTCGAAGAGGAAGCCGTTGAGGATGGCGAAGATGCTGGCGTTGGCGGCGATCCCCAGGGCCAGCGAGAGGGCCGCGATCGTGGAGACCACCGGGGCGCGCGCGAGCATCCGAAGGCCGTAGCGAAGATCCTGCAGCAGCGTCCCCATCGTGTCTCCCCCTGGCACATCAACCCATGTGAGCCGTGCTCTGCGACCCCTACGGGCGACATCCCGGGGTGGTTTCGTCTATCTTTCGCGTCCCCTGCACCGGAGTGCGTGCGCCCTCAACCCCGGGACTCCCACCCATGATGGACTGGATCAGCAGACCCGATGCCTGGGTCGGCCTCGCTACCCTGGTGGTCCTCGAGATCGTCCTGGGGATCGACAACATCGTCTTCATCTCGATCCTGGCCGACAAAGTGGAGCCGGAGCGCCGGGCCAGCGCCCGCAAGCTGGGCCTCCTCCTGGCCATGGGCGTGCGCATCGCCCTCCTTTTCTCCATCGTCCACATCATGCGGCTCACGTCGCCCCTCTTCGCGATCCTGGGCCACGACGTATCGGGCCGTGACCTGATCCTCATCGCCGGCGGCCTCTTCCTCCTCACCAAGTCCACCCGGGAGATCCACGCGAAGCTCGAGGGGGAGGCCGATGGCCAGGAACATGGTGCCAAGGCTGACTCGTTCGGTGGCGTCCTGGTCCAGATCGCCCTCCTGGACATGGTGTTTTCGCTGGACTCGGTCATCACCGCCGTGGGGGTGGCCGATCACCTCACGGTCATGATCATCGCCGTGGTCATCGCGGTGGGATTCATGATGCTCTCGGCGGGTGCGGTGGCGCGCTTCATCAACCACCACCCCACCGTGAAGATGCTGGCCCTCTCCTTCCTGCTTCTCATCGGCATGACGCTCATCGCCGAGGGCATGCACCAGGAAGTGCCCAAGGGCTACATCTACTTCGCCATGGGCTTCTCCATCTTCGTGGAGATGCTCAACGTGCGGGTGAGAAAGGCCGCCGGGAAGCCGGTGGTATTGCGGGGGCCCCGATTCGACGAGGAGGGTGAGCCCGCGGGCAGCTCGGGGTGACCGTCAGCCCGCAGAGGCCAGCTCGCGCGATCCCCTGCCGAGCTCGGCCACGAACTCCCGCAGGAAGACCCGCAGTCGCTCCAGGTCCGACTCGCTGGATGCCACGCCCAGGGATGCGCGCATGGCACCCACCGGAACGTCGTCGCCCATGCACCCCGCGAAGTCCTCCAGGGTGAAGCTGCCGCGCGGCATGGATTTCATGCAGCGAAATGCCTCGTCACGCGGGAGCTGGAACGCCGCCTCCGCAGCTCCGGGATTGCAGAAGCACCCGCCGCGCAGGGAGATGTCGGACTGGCCGGCCGACCGCTCCACGAGCGCATAGGGAACGACCCGACCCCCCGGCGTGAGCAGGTTGAAGGCCACGGTTCCGCCTCGCCCGTCCGTGGTCTCGGGCCCATACACCACCACGGCGGGCTGGCCGTTCTCGTAGCGAACCTCTCCGAGGATCTCCAGGAGGCCTCCCGTGAGCTCCGTGATCCGACGGTTGATGGACTCCATGCCCACCTCCCGAAGGAAGGACAGGCCCGACGGGACGGCCGTGATGGCCAGGAAGTTGGGCGTGCCGTCCTCGAAGGCCTCGGCACCGAGCCGGAGCTGGTGGATGTCGTTCTGGACGGAGACGTACTCCACGGTGCCCCCGGCGAACCACGGCCGCTCCAGTCTCGCCAGGGCCTCCCGTCGCGCGATGAGGGCCCCGACGCCGGTGGGGAAGCCGAACATCTTGTAGAAGGAGACGCACACGAAGTCGGCCACGCCCCGGGATAGATCCAGGGGGTTGGTGGGCACGAACGCGGCAGCGTCCAGAATGACGTCGTAGCCCGCATCGCGGGCCTCGTCCATGAGTGTCAGGGGGTGCTTGACGCCGGAGAAGTTGGACTGGGCCGGCATGGCGAAGAGGCTCGGTCCCTCCCCCGCCGGTGGGATGGGCGCCTCGGCGGAGAGGCGGAGCTCCCGATCCAGGGGCAGGTAGACGATATCGCTCCCCCGGTGCTCCGCGTAGCTCCGGATGCCGTGGACCGAGTTGTGGTTGTCCTGAAGGAGGACGAAACGGGACGCCGAGGTGAACGGGTAGGCCTCACCGACGAGCTTCAACGCCGCCGAGGCGTTGGCCGTGAACGCCACAGCGTACTCGGCGGGATCGGCACCGAAGAACGAGAGCACCTCGTGGCGCGCACCCTCGACCAGTTGGGTGGCCTCCGCCGAGGCGGGACTCTCCGAATGGGGATTCCCGAGGACGTTGTGCTCCAGGAAGCGCTGATGGGCCCGGAGGTGGGATGCGGCATACAGGCCGCTGCCTGTGTAGTCCAGGTACACCGACCCGGTTTCGTCGAGGCGGGCGAACTCCCGCGCCCGAAGTGCGTCGAACCGCTCGCGAAGCGAAGCCTCCATGACCTGCCTTCCGACCGTTGGTTGCCGAGTCCACCAAAGATACGCACCCACGTCGGGGGGAGCGACCCGAGCACCCCCAACGCACGACGGCGCCGCCCGGGAGAGGGCGACGCCGTCCACATGCGTGCGGAACGAGGCCCGATCAGGACGGGCCGCCCTGCACCCCCGACGTGCCGTCGCTGGACACGTTGAAGTGGATCCACATCCCCGTGGCCGCGTGGCCGGGAATGAAGCACACCATGGAGTACTGCCCTGCCTGGGAAGCCGTGAAGCTCACGGTCTCCTCCTGACCGGGCATGGTGGCGTTCATCATGTCGGTCGGATTGGACGTGATGGCGCCCTCGAACACCGGGTCGGGCTGGACGTTGGCCCCGAAGTTCGACGTCTTGGCGATGATCCCGAGGCTGTGGCCCATGCTGGGATCATTGTTCTTGAAGTCGATGGTCACGGCGTAGCCCTCGGGGACGGTGATGGCCATGTCCCCGTTGCGTGCGCCATTGAAGTTCCAGTAGTTGCCGGCGTCGGTGAGCCCCGCCGTGATGGTCATATGGACCGTCTTCGCCGCGTCGTCCACGCTGAACCAGTCGGGCATGGTCATCTCCCCCGACGGAGCGGCGACTGCGGGATCGGCAGCGGGAGCGGCAGCCGGAGCCTCGGATGCGGGCTGGCTGGCGGCGTCGTTGTTCGCAGGCTCTCCCCCACCGCAGGCAGCGAGTGCCACGACCAGGGAGAGGGTCGAAAAGCGCTTCATGGTTGGGTATTTCCTGTCTTCGGTGGCTGAGCTTGTGCGGCCGGCCGCGCGAGGCCACCCTCCGCGCAGCGGCCCGTGTCCGCCACCCTGGACGTGGAATCCAGGGGTGTCACAGCCCTTAAAGATATCAGGATTTCAACTCGAGTAGTACGCGGCGTTCTCGTCCACATACCCATGCGTCAGGTCGCATCCCCACGCCCGCGCACGACCGTCGCCGAGGCCCAGGTCCACCTCCAGATCCACGGGATCGCCGCGCAGGAGCGCCCGCAGCGAGGCCTCGTCGAAGTCGGTACGCCTTCCGTCCACAAGGACGGGCACACCGCAGATCCGGGCGCCAATGCGGTCGGCATCGACCCGGCAGTCGAAGCACTTCCCTACGGCCATGAGGATGCGGCCCACATTGGGGTCTCCTCCGAACACCATGGTCTTCACGAGGGGAGAGTTCACCAGGGACTTGGCCACCACCCGGGCCTCGCCCGCGTCGGCGGCGCCGCCCACGGTGACCCGGAGCAGGGTGCTGGCACCCTCCCCGTCCCGGGCCAGCATCTCCGTCATGTGCGTGAAGGCCTCCAGGAGGGCGTCGCGGAAGACCTCCTCACCGACCGGCCCCGCCAGGCCGTTGGCGAGCACCGCGCACGTGTCGGACGTGCTCGTGTCCGTGTCCACAGACAGCATGTTGAAGGTCCGGTCCACGGCGGCACGAAGCGCCCGGTCCAGCGCCGGGGAGTCCAGCGCGGCGTCGGTGAAGGCGAACACCAGCATGGTGGCCATGTTGGGCTCGATCATCCCCGAACCCTTCCCCACCACGGTGAGGGTGGTCTTCCCCACCGACATGGAGATGGCCTTCGGGCGGGTATCGGTGGTCATGATCCCCAGGGCGCCCACCATGGGATCGTCCTGCAGCCCCTCCGCCAGCCCCGGGAGGGCGGCCTCGATCTTGTCCACCGGCAGCGGAACGCCGATGACGCCGGTTGAGCTCATGAGGACCAGCGAGGGGTCGATGCCCAGCGCCCGGGCGGCGGCGGTGCCCATGCGGCGCGCCCGGCTCACTCCGTCGGGCCCGGTGCCCACGTTGGACACGCGGGAGTTCACCACCACCGCCTGGAGGCGTCCACCCCGGATCAGCTCGCGACCCACCACCACGGGCGCGCCGGGCACCTGATTCCGGGTGAAGACGGCGGCAGCGGCGGCCGGCGTCTCCGACGCGAAGAGCGAGAGGTCGTTCCCTTCGGCCTTGATGCCGCAGTTGGCGGAGGCACAGCGGAAGCCGAGGGGGAATCTGGCGGTATCGTGGAGGGCCATGTGCAGGCGTATCGGCGTGGGCGTGTCGAGCGGGCGGCCGGAAGATCGTGTACCGGCGCCGCCGGCGAAAGCGGATGGATCGCGGCGCTCCGGGGCCGGCGCGGGCGCCGGCATCCCCGACGGGATGCTTTCCCTCCCCCGACGACTCCTCAGTCGGTGGGGGCGTCCACGATGAAGCCTGCGAAGAGGACCGTGCCCGAGAGGCGCTCGCGGATGGCCAGGAGGAAGGGACGATCCGCCCGGAAGGCCATGGGCACCGAGGTCACGCCCACCTCCACGGACGTCACCGCGGCGGCTTCGGTTCCCTCCTCGTCCACCTTGAGGAACGTCTTCTGCTTGACCTTGCTGATGTGGAGCTGGGCCTCGAGGGCGCCGGAGAACATGGGTGTGAAATCGGCCCGGCCGGGGTCGAAGGCGTCCAGCATCCCCAGGGCCTCGAGGTCGTCGTTGAGCACGCGCTCGTAGGACAGCTGGAAGCGGGGAACGTGGACGTCGAGCTTCAGCGTCCCCCACGTGGCGTCGGGATCCAGAATGGAGGCCAGGTCCCCGGCCACGGCGTCGAGGGTGGCGTCCGCGTGGGGCACGGCCAGGGTCATGACGAAGGCACCTCCGCCGTAGGGGAGCTCGACGGCGTCCCACCCGTCGCCGGAGCGCCAGGAGACCGTGTCGGACTTGGTCATGAAGCGAACGTCGCGGGTCGACCCGCCGGGCAGATGGAACGGACCCGTGTACGTCTTTGCGGCATCGAACTTCCGGGTCCAGTCACCCTTGAAGTAGACGGCATTCATGAGGAAGGCCATGGTGAGCGGGCTGATGGGCGGGTCCACCATGCCGTCGATGCGCCCGTGCGTGGCCTCGCGCACCCAGGCGTTGATGTCCTCCGCGGCGGAGGGATCGGCGAAGTCCAGACCCTGGACCCGGGCATCGAAGTACGTGCGCACCGTGTCCAGGAAGGTGGGCTCCATCTGGAAGGAGTCCCGGTGGAAGATGGCGTTGGCCAGCTGCACCTCGACGCGGTCGTCGAGGCCGACCAGGAGATCCATGAGGTTCCGGTAGGCCCGGTCCACCTCGGTCATGGGCATGGAGCCGAACCCGAGGGCTGCCCGCATCTGGTCCCGGGTCTCGCCCGCAGCGCCGTTGAGGGTCATGCCCAGCGCCATGGACGCCGACAGAGGCGAGAGGAAGACGGTCCGGTCGGGATCGGCCCGATGCACCTGTTGGAGCAGGCGCACCGCGAAGGCGTTGCCGGCCTCCACCAGGGACTGCTCCGTGACGCTCAGGTCCCGGGGAAGCTCGGTGATGGGCTCGGGGCCGGTGATGTCGGAGCCGCAGGACCAGGCCGTCAGGGGCAGGAGAACCGAGGCGGCGAGGGCGGCGAGGCGTACGTGCCTGCGCTTCGGGCGGGACATGATCGTCTCCAGGGGACGTGCGGCGTCATTGCTACCCGCTTCCGGCGACGACCGCCGCCGGAACCTATGGTACCAACGAGCGGCGTGTCGGGTTCGTGACGCACCTCCTCGGCACCGCCCTCGCTACTCGCTCCGGAGCGCCACCAGCGGATCCACGCGGGTGGCGCGACGCGCCGGCACGAGCGAAGCCAGGAAGCCCGTCAGCACCAACACCGCCGCCACGAGGCCGAAGACCGACGGATCGCTGGCGCTCACCTGGAAGAGGACGAGCCGCAGCGCCCGGGACACGAGCACGGCCAACGCCAGCCCCAACGCCGCTCCCACGGCGATCTGGATCATCCCCTGGCGGAGGATCAGGCGGAGGACCTGCCCGCCCTCGGCGCCCAGGGCCATGCGGATCCCCACCTCCGGCGTCCTGCGGCTGACACTGAAGGCCATGACCCCGTACAGGCCCACCGATGCCAGGAAGAGAGCGACGAAGCCGAAGACCATGAACAGGCCTCCGAAGACGTTGTAGACCCACGTCCCCTCGGCGATCCGGTCCGCCAGCGTCACCGGCCAGTAGATGGGCGTGTCGGCGTGGACCGACGCCACGGCGTCGCGCACGGCGCCGGTGAGGGCCAGGGGGCTCCCCGGGCCCCGGGCGAGGATGCTCATGAAGCGGGCGTCGCCCTGCTGGATGGGAATGTAGAATCCCTCGGGGTCGCCCTCGGCGTTGCCGAGCCCCTGCATCCAGAGGTCGGGCACCACGCCCACCACCGTGCGCCATGGCTCGCTGCTGTCGGGGCCACCGACACGGATCCTCCGTCCCAGCGGGGACCCGCCCGGCAGATACCGGCGGGCGAAGCTGGCGTTGACGATGATCACGGGCTCGGACCCGGCATCGTCGCTGCGCTGGAAGTCCCGGCCCAGACTCACGTCGGATCCCACGGTCTCGAAGTATCCGGGGTCCACCATCCCCTGGTGCGCCGAAGGGATGTCGCGGTCCTCGGGATAGGCCTCTCCCTCCACGGCGATG
>JASFRY010000117.1:0-9887 GCA_050114675.1 Gemmatimonadota bacterium
TGGCCACCTCCTCGCCCGGCTGCTGCCCGGCCCGGAGCTGCGCCTCGATGCGCTCCTCGAGGGCCTTCAGCTGATTCCGCAGCTCCACCAGCTCCCGGTCCTCGTCCACCGCCTGCCCGGCCCGCTTCAGGGCCTGGTACTCGTCGGTGCGTGCCAGGGCCCCGCCCAGCTCCTTCGCCATATCGTAGATGCCTGCCATGTCCCTTCCTTTCCCTTTCAACCGTCGTTGCCGGCCCCGGAGCCCGCCCTGCGGGCCAGGACCACCCTCTGGCGCCCCGCCAGATCGCGGCGCACCCGAACATCGTCATAATCACTTTCCTCTTCCACCGCCGCCTTGACCGCTCCGGCCTGGCCTGCGCCCATCTCCAGAGCCAACAGGCCGCCGGGGACGAGGTGCCGCCCGGCGCCACGAATCAGGCCCCGGAGCACGGTCATACCGTCGGGGCCGCCGAAGAGAGCCTCCTTCGGCTCCCAGACGCCGACCTCGGGCTCCAGGTCCGAAGCCTCGCTCTCCGCCACGTAGGGCGGATTCGAGACCACCACATCGAATGTCTCGTCCGCCCCGAGGGGCTCGAAAAGCGCCCCTTTCCGGAGCTCGACACGCCCTTCGATGCCCGCGGCGCGGGCGTTGGCTCGCGCCACGTCCAGGGCATCGTCCGACGGATCGGTGGCGACCACCCGACCGAACGGACCCTCGCGCAGCAGCGAAAGGGCGATGGCACCCGACCCCGTGCCCACATCCAAGGCCGAGAGGCTCTCGCGCGCCGAACCCTGGGCCCACATGAGCACCTCGTCGACCAGGATCTCCGTCTCCGGACGTGGAATCAGGACGCGCCGATCCACCACCAGGTCCAGCTCCCGGAAGGCAGCCCGGCCCAGAATGTACTGAAGCGGCTCCCGTTCCGCCCGCCGCCGGAGGAGGGGCCGAAAGCGATCGAGCTCATCCCGCTCCAGGGGCCGGTCGTACTGAAGGTAGAGTTGAAGGCGCTCGAGCCCCAGGGCATGTGCCAGGAGATGCTCGGCGTCCAGGCGTCCGCGCTCGATCCCCTTTCCCTCCAGGTACTCGCCGCTCCACCGCATGAGGCGGAGCACCGTCCACACGTCCCCGTCCCGGCCGCGCCGCTGCGTGCCGGCACCCGCGGGAGCCGTCACGTGGCCGGCTCCTCCAGCCGCTCCTCTTCCTTGGCCAGACGAAGCGCGGTGACCAGCTCGTCCAGGTCGCCTTCCAGCACGTCGCCCAGGCTGTAGAGCGTCAGGCCGATGCGGTGGTCGGTGACCCGGTTCTGGGGGAAGTTGTACGTGCGGATCTTGGCCGAACGATCGCCGGTGCCCACCTGGGTCTTCCGCTCCCGGGCGCGCTTGGCCTCCTGCTCGGCGATCATCTGATCCAGCAGCCGACTGCGCAGCACCTTCATGGCCTTGGCCTTGTTCTTGTGCTGCGACTTCTCGTCCTGGCACGACACCACCAGCCCCGAGGGGACGTGGGTGATGCGCACCGCCGAATCGGTGGTGTTCACCGACTGGCCCCCGGGTCCCGAAGAGCGGAAGACGTCGATGCGCAGGTCGTTGGGATCGATCTGGAGGTCCACCTCTTCCGCCTCCGGAAGCACCGCCACGGTGGCCGCCGAGGTGTGGATCCGCCCCTGGCTCTCGGTCTCGGGAACGCGCTGCACCCGATGCACGCCCGACTCGTAGCGGAGTCGGCCGTAGGCGCCCCGCCCCCGCACCACGAAGATGATCTCCTTGATGGAGCCCGGGATCCCTTCGGACACGCTCATGACCTCCACGCTCCAGCCCTGACGTTCGGCAAGGCGGTGATACATGCGCATGAGGTCAGCGGCGAAGAGTCCCGCCTCGTCCCCTCCGGTACCGGCGCGGATCTCCACCACGGCAGCCCGGTGCTCCAGGGGGTCTGGCGGGATGAGGAGCTCCCGGGCCCGGCTCACCAGGGATTCGATGCGCCCCTCCAGGGCCTCGGCCTCGTCCTCGGCCAGGCTACGCATCTCCGGGTCGTCGGCCCCTTCGGCCAGCTCCACGGCGCCTCGGTGCTCCTTCAGAGCCTCCCGGAGGGCGGCGGCGGCCTGCACCACGGGCTCGAGATGGGCGCGCTCCTGCCCCAGGTCACGGAGCCTCTCGGGGTGGCCCAGCACGTCGGGGCTGGCGAGCTGGGCATCCAGCTCGCGGAAGCGCTCCTCGGCCTCGCGGAGGCGCTGGTCCAGACGGGGATCGAGTTCAGGGGCTTTCATGGGGGCGCCGCGGCTCGGCGTCCTGCGGGTCGGTCATCGGCATGAGCGGACGGCCGGGGAACCCCCGGCCGCCAGGCTCACTTGCCGACCTTCTCGTACTTCTTCTTGAACCGGTCGACGCGTCCAGCGGTGTCGACGAGACGCTGCTTGCCGGTGTAGAAGGGATGGCACACCGAGCAGATCTCGACGTGAACCTCCTCCACCGTCGACATCGTCTCGAAGCGGTTGCCGCAGGCACAGATGACCGTCGCCGGCTTGTAGTCGGGATGGATGTCCTGCTTCATGTCCAGCTCCACGTGCCGAAGTGGAACGGGCCTGGGCGCCCATGGTGGCCCCGGGCCCGAGTCGTTCTCGGAGGCCGCGTTCGCGTACCTCCGTCTATAGCCTGGAAAAGGTAATGACGAGGTCAAGTGGGGTCCACCCCGTGCAACGCCGGATCGCGGGTCACCAGCCACTCGCCGAGGCCGGGGCTCCGGCACCGATCAGCGCTCTCCGTACCTCCGCCTCAGCCCCACCGCCGCCAGGATCAGGACGAGGGCCGCCGCCGCGGATCCGTCGCCCGCCAGGTCGCCGAACCGGGTGTAGAAGGTCCGGATGTCGGTGGTGTATACCGTGTCCACCCGCACGTCGGCGGTGAAGAGGCGCGTGGCGCCATAGACGTGGCCCACGGGATCGACGAAGAGGGAGATCCCGGTGTTGGCGGCCCGGGCGACGCCCATGCGGTTCTCGATGGCGCGCATGACCATGTGGGCGGGGTGCTGCCAGAGCGCCGTGGTTCGGGCGTACCACGGCTTGCGGCCGTACCATGCGTCGTTTGTGATGTTCACCAGGACGTCGGCTCCCTCGTTGCGGAAGGTCCGGGCCCCCTGGGGATAGGTGGACTCGTAGCAGATGAGCGGTGCGTAGGCCGTCTCGTCCACCCGGGCCAGGGGCCACCCCTTCCCGACCCCGAACTTGCCGAAGTAGGGCAGGTGCCGGAGCCACTTCGCGGGCAGGAGAGGCACGCGCTCCACGATGGGCACCAGATAGCGCTTGTCGTACTCGTAGTCGGTGAGCCCCTGGGGCTTCATGAGGAAGGCCGAGTTGAAGGGCACGTAGCCGCCCTCCGTCAACTCGATGCCCAGGGCACCGAAGAGGATGGGCGCTCCCACCTCGCGGGCGTACGCCTGGACCCGCGCGCGAACCCGGTCGGCGTCGGGGTCGCGCAGGGTGAGCCACACCGGGAAGGTCACCTCTGGCATCACCACCAGCTGGACCGAGCCCGGCTCGATGCGCGGCATGAGGCGGTCCAGGGAAGCGAAGGTCGAGTCCAGGGCCTGCTCGCGGTCCATCTTCAGGTCCTCGGGGATGTCGGGCTGGACCACCGCCACCTTCCCCGCGGGACGCATCTGGAGCGTGCGGGCCCGCCAGACGCCCCATGCCGGAGGCGCCAGCACCACCACGGCGGTGACTGCAGCGAGGCCGGCGACGCTCCGTCGGTCCCGGCGGAGGAGGAGAAGCGTCGCCAGCAGGCCGTTCACCAGCGCCAGCCAGAACGTCACCCCCCGAGAGCCCACGAGCTCGGCCATGCCCACCAGCTCGGGGAAGCCCGTGAGGGAGGACCCCAGTCCCAGCCACGGAAACGCCAGGGGCCCAGGCCAGTGGGCTCTGAACCACTCGGTGGCCGTCCACGTGACGGGAAGCGCCAGCCAGAGGGGCGCGCGCACCTCGTGGATGGACCGGTGGAGCGTCCATCCGAAGAGCGCCGCCGCGCCGGCCAGGAGGATGATGGATCCGATGTAGGCCAGGATGGCCATCTTGGAGAACCAGATGAGCGCCACCAGGATCCAGTAGAAGAGGATCCCGAAGTACAGCGTCCCGAAGAGGAGGCTCCCCCGGACGGCAGCCCGTCGCCCGTCTCGATCCGGCGGGAGACCCTGGATCCACATGGCGAAGGGGACGAGGCCCACGAAGGGGAGCACCAGCGGGTGGAGGGGCGGAAAGGAGGCCGCCAGGAGGAGCGCCGACACGGTCGGCAGGAGCCGCTCCCCCGCCCGGGGCCACAGGAGGCGGGCCAGGGCCGCCCTTCGGGTCGGCACTCCGGTGGACTCGGGACCGGTGGGGACCGGCCCCTCCCCGCGTGCTATAGCGACACCTCCCGACCTTCCTCGGCGGAGCGGTACGCCGCCTCGATGAGCCTCAGCAACGCGACCTGCTCTTCGGGAAGCGGCTCCTCGCCCGTGCCTTCCACGGCCCGCACGAAGTGATCGAGGAGACGCCGGTAGGCGTTGGTGTACGGGTTCTCGCCCCCTCGCGGCCGCGGCTGGCGCGGCGTCACGTCCAGGGGCCGCCCCCCGAGCTGCTTGTAGATCTCCAGGGGCGGCAGAGAGGCCGAGCCTTCCGTGCCCATGACCCGGGCGTAGTAGCGGTCCTCACCGGCGAAATAGCGTGAGCTCACCTCCAGGGTGAAGGCGATCCCGTCCTCGCTTTCGGCCATGAGGGTGGCGGCGTCCTCCACCTCGAAATCTCCAGGGGTGGTGACGCAGCTCACCCGGGTGATGCGGGGATAGCCCACGAGCCAGAGACACAGGTCCACCGAAGTCACGCCCAGGTCCATGAGAGCGCCCCCACCTGCCAGGGCGCGCTCGTGCCGCCATGTGGGGCGCATGACCGGAACCCTGCGGGTCAGCCAGCTCCCCCGTACCGCGTAGAGCGCCCCCATCTCGCCACTGGCCACGAAGCTCCGAAGGGCGGACACCTCGGGCCGGAACCGATGGGAGAGGCCCACCACCAGGGTGCGCCCCGCGGCCCGGGCGGCCTCGAGCACACGCTCGGCGCCCTGGGCGGTGAGGGCCAGGGGCCGCTCGACGAAGACGTGCTTGCCCGCCTGCAGCGCCGTGATGGCCATCTCCTCATGGAGGTGGTTCGGTGTGCAAAGCACCACCGCATCCAGGTCTTCGCGGGCCAGGGCCTCGTCGGGAGCCAGCGTCTCGGAGACGCCGCAGCGCTCGGCCACCGTGGCAGCCTTCGCCAGGTCCAGGTCCGAGACCACCGCCAGATCCACGTCCTCCCGCTCCTCCAGGATGGGCACGTGCATGATCTGGCTGATGGCCCCCGTTCCCACGACGGCGACGCGACAACGGTCCCTGGATTCGGTCATCGACCCGCTTCCTCCCCGGGTGCGGCCTGTCCCGTGAACAGCTGCAGGCCTATCCGGATCCCGGGGTACTGCAGGTCACCCAGGACCTCGTAGCGGCCCTCTCCGTAGATGCGCAAGTTACTCGCTAGCAGGTACTCGGCTCCGGCGTGCAGATTGAACCCCGCCGTCACCGAGTCCAGCAGGTCCTCCACGAACGTCCCGTTGATGGACGATCCGTTCCCGTTGAGCAGGTGGGCCGACACGCCCAGGCCCGCGAACGTCAGAACGTCGTAGGGTACACGCCACACCACGTGGGCGTCCACCGAGAGCGCGACGTCGCTCCAGTCGATCTCCCCCAGGTCCACGGTGGGCGGGGGCCCTCCCGTCTGGCCGACGATGAGCGATGACACCCGGTCCTCGAGCTTCCGGATCTCGGACTGCTTGAAGGCCGATTTCCAGTAGGTGATGCTCGGCACGATGCGCAGCCCCGGCCCCAGGTAGCCCAGATCCATGCGCACACCCACCGTCTGGGTCGGTTCCACCCGGCTTGGCCAGATGTAGCCGATCTCGGGGCCGATCCCCCGGAAGGACAGGTGCTCGTAGTCGAAGTCCGCCAGGTCCTGGGCCGACAGCGCCGCAGGCGCCACCCACGCGGCCAGCGCCACCGCCATCACCCCTCGCATCCACCGCTTCCGCTTCCTCACCATCTCACCTCCGCCACCAGGTCGTAATCCAGCGCATCCACGATCTCCACCTCCAGCATCTGCCCCGGCTCCAGGCCCTCGTCGCCGCGCACGTGCGTCACTCCGTCCACGTCGAGCGCCTGGGCGCGGGTGCGGGCCACCGCGCCGAAATCGGGGTCGTCGTCCAGCGTCTGGTCCACCAGAGCCGTCATGGTACGTCCCACCAACGCCAGATTCCGGTCGAACGAGATGTCCCGCTGGAGCTCCATGAGCTCCTCCAGGCGCTCGTTCTTCACCTCCTCGGGCAGGTGCCCATCCATCTCCGCGGCCCGGGTCCCTTCCTCCACCGAGTAGGTGAAGGCGCCCACCCGATCGAACTCCACCTCCTCCAGGAGCCCGAGCATGTCCCGGAAGTCCTCGTCGGTCTCCCCCGGGAAGCCCACGATGACCGTGGTCCGGAGCGTGAGATCGGGCACCGCGTCCCGGAGCCACGCCACACGTTCCAGGATGGTGCGGCGCCGCTCGGGGCGGCGCATGAGCTCGAGCACCCGGTCGCTTCCGTGCTGGATGGGCATGTCCAGATACGGGAGGATTCGCGGCTCGGAGGCCATGAGCTCCACCATCTCCCGGGTGATGCCCGACGGGTACATGTAGAACAACCGGTACCACGGCACGTCGGTGCCGTCCAGGAGCGCCCGGAGCAGATCGGGCAGCGACGGGGCGTCCCGGCCCAACGGCCCACGCCTCAGGTCCCGGCCGTACCAGGTCGTATCCTGGCTGACGAGGTTGATCTCCTTGACCCCCTGGGCCCCCAGCGCCGCCGCCTCCCGAACCAGCTCATCCACGGGCTGGGAGCGGTGGAGGCCCCGCATGAGGGGGATCGCACAGAACGCGCAGGTGTGGTCGCAACCCTCGCTGATCTTCAGGTACGAGGTATGGCCCGTCTCGGTGGAGAGGATCCGCAGGGGCCGCTCCATGACGGGCACGCCGTCGACGGGTTCGGGGAGGAGCCCCCGGCCCCGGAGCTCGGGCACCAGCCCCTGGAGCTCCGTGAGCCCCATGAAGAGGTCCACTTCGGGGATCTCCCGCCGGAGCTCGTCGCCGTAGCGCTGCACCATGCATCCCACGGCCACCACGGCGCGGAGGTCGCCCGACTCCTTGAGGGCGCACGCCTCCAGAATGGTCTCGATGGACTGCTCCTTGGCCGCCTGGATGAAGCCGCACGTGTTCACGATGACCACGTCGGCCCCGTCCACCTCCGAGCTCACCTGGGCGCCGTGGCCCACCAGCGCAGCCATCATGCGCTCCGAGTCCACGGTGTTCTTGTCGCACCCCAGCGTGACCAGGGCGATGCGCGGCCCGCCGTGGGCCCCCACGGGCGCGATCTCGTGGCGCACGGCCTGGACGTCCGGGTCCACGCCGGGGCGCACCGGCTCCGGCGTGACCGGGAATACGGGAAGGTCCCGAATCCTCGCCATCAGGCAGACCCGTCCGTCATCGGCTGATGACCTGGGCCCCGGGCGGCGGGGTGAAGGTGAACCACCCCGAAGGCGCCTGGGCGGCGGGATCCATATTCGAAAGGGTCACGGTACGCACCGACTCGTTCTCCTCTTCGACCCGCACCTTGCGGAGCAGCCGATCGTCGACGTCGATCCACACCACCGCGGCCTTGAAGGAGGCGGACGTGCGCGGCACGAGGCGGATCCGGTACGCGTCGTGCCCTTCCACGGCCTCCCTACCGTCCAGGGTGGCCGTGTACTTCTCGGCCGGCTCCTGGAGGAACTCACCGTACAGGTCGAACCTCCCGGGCGCCGCTCCCACCGGGAAGCGGAGCACCGTCTTCGGATCCTGGCTCTTGTAGTAGACCCAGACGTAGGTCCCGTCGACCACCACCACGTCGCCTTCCGGCTCCGTGAAGCGCATGGCGAAGCGGTCGGGACGGGACTGGCAGAGTCGGCCCCGCCCCGTCTGCTCCTGCTTCAGCAGGGGCACGGACAGGCTCTGTTCGAAGTCGGCGCACAGCGTGGAGATCCGGTCGTAGCGCGCCGACGCGCCCTCCAGGACGGTCATGCCGTCCTGCGCCGCGACCCTTCCCGGCCCGACCAGCGACAGCACCGCGGCCACGGCCGGCGCGAAGATCTGCCTCACCCTCATGCCTCCATCCCTCCTCCGGGTCCCAGAAAGGCGTCGAGCTCGTCCAGGCTCATGAGCACCTCCCGGCCTTTGGCGCCCTCCGAAGGTCCCAGCACGCCGGCATCCTCCAGCTGGTCCACGATACGGGCGGCGCGTCCGTAGCCGATGCTCAGGCGACGCTGGAGGAGGGACGTGGAGCCGCCCTGGTTCTGGATGCATACCTCCGCGGCGGCCCGGAAGAGCTCGTCCCAGTCGGCGGCGATGGCCTCCACCACCTCGGAGGCGTCCACCAGCTCGGCGCTCCGCACCTCCTCCAGGATGTCGGGCTCCAGCACCGAGGGCGTGGCCACGTCGTCACCCTCCTCGGCGTGGCGCTCCTGGAGCTCCCGGTACCAGGCCATGAGCTGCTCCGTGTCCTCGGTGGGGAGAAACGCCCCCTGTACGCGCACGGGTTCGCTCTGTCCCGGCGGCAGGAAGAGCATGTCGCCGTTGCCCAGCAGCGCGTCGGCACCGTTCTGGTCCAGGATCGTCCGCGAGTCGGTCTTGGACGCCACGCGGAAGGCGATCCGTGTGGGGAAGTTGGCCTTGATGAGCCCCGTGATGACGTTCACCGAGGGGCGCTGGGTGGCCACGATGAGGTGGATCCCGATGGCCCGGGCCTTCTGGGCCAGCTGGGTCAGCGGCTTCTCCACCTCGCTCTGCACGGTCATCATCAGGTCGGCCAACTCGTCCACCACCACCACGATGTAGGGCATGACACCGTCGGAGTAGATCCAACGGTCTTCGTCACCTTCGGGGCCCACCGGCTCGGCACGACGGACCGTGACACCGTCCTTCACCTTGCGGTTGAGCTCGGCGATGGAGCGCACGTGGTTCGCCTTGAGAAGTGCGTAGCGCCGCTCCATCTCCAGGACGGCCCACTTGAGTACACCGGCGGCGTCGCGAGGATCGGTGACCACGTTGTGGCGCAGATGGGGGAGTTGGGCGTAGACCGACAGCTCCACCATCTTCGGGTCGATCATGAGGAGGCGCATCGTCTCCGGCGTGTGCTTGTAGACCAGGCTGGTGACGATGGTGTTCAGGCACACCGACTTTCCCGATCCCGTCGCCCCCGCGATGAGCACGTGGGGCATCTTGGCCAGGTTCGCCACGTAGGGCCGCCCGTTCAGGTCCTTGCCCAGCGCCAGGGGGAGCTCGCCCTTGGCGTTGCGGAAGGCCGGCGTCTCCAGGATCTCGCGCAGGTTCACGATCTCGGGCTGGGGATTGGGGATCTCGACCCCCACCGCACCCTTCCCCGGGATGGGCGCCACGATGCGCACGCTGGAAGCCTTCATGGCCAGGGCCAGGTCGGCGTCCAGGTTGGCGATGCGATTGACCTTCACGCCCGGAGCCGGGACGACCTCGAACTGGGTCACCATGGGTCCGGTGGTGCGCCCCCCCAGCTCACACTGGACGTTGAACGTCCCGAGCTTCTCCACCAGGATCTGACCCAGCTGGTCGAGCTGACGCTCCATGCCGGCCCGGTCCCGCTCTTCGGGAAGCTGGAGAAGCTCGAGGGGCGGAACCGCCAGGTCCCGGTCCTCCCCGGGCTTCCTGGGATCGGGAAGCCCGTCGCTGTCCTCGGCGGCCGCGCCCCCCACATGCCCCCCCCTGCCGTCCCGGCGGCTGCTCTTCCCCCCGGGAGGGGGCGGGAGCTCGTCGGGCACG
>JASFRY010000118.1:0-9865 GCA_050114675.1 Gemmatimonadota bacterium
GGACTCACGCTCCTGGCAACCGCCGCGTGCGGTTTCCTCCGCGACACCGGCGGGCCCGGGAGGCCCACCTTGCGGTCGGGTGAGAGGCATCCGCACATTCCCGTTGACCCGTCGAGCGGGCCAGGAGCTTTTCCGCCGCCGTGGATCCTGTCACGGGAGCGGACCTTCTCGATCGCGGGGAGAACGGCTGCGCCCCCCGCACGGGACCGGAGGTCCACGACTTTCGGATCGAGGCGCTCGTGGGTCATTTCCGCTTCCGCGACATGCAGCCTGAGGCAGACGCGCTGTTCGTGAAGCTCGGCTATCGGTTCCGCATGTGACCATGCTCCAGGTGCTCAAGCTCTACGCGGTGGCTACCGTGACCTTCTTCGTCGTCGACCTCGTGTGGATCGGCGTCGTGGCGGCAGGCTTCTACGAGCGACAGCTCGGCCATCTCCTCTCGGGCTCCGTGCGCTGGGAGGCGGCCATCCTGTTCTACCTCATCTTCATCGCAGGCGTGTTGGTCTACGCCGTGCTGCCGGCCTTGGAGAGCGAGTCACTGGTCCGCGCCGCGCTCCTGGGAGGCTTCCTGGGCCTCTTCGCCTATGCCACCTTCGACCTCACGTGCATGGCCCTGTTCAAGGACTTTCCCGGCGTCGTGGTCGTGGTGGACATGATCTGGGGTGCGCTGCTTTCCTCCACGGTGAGCACGGTGACGGTAGCCGTGGGCCTGCGCTTCCTGGGCGGGTAGCACGACCCGCTCCCGGGCAGCGCGGGGCCGGCCGAGCCGGTGCCGTTCCGCCGCCGCACTACCCTCCGAGGAGAATTCCGAGGCTCAAGCCGAAGTCGGCTCCGCTGTGGTTTTCTTCACCCCCGATCGGGACTGAGAAGTCGGTCATGAGGGTATACCCGCCCACGACCCCCAGCGTCACTCGATCCCCGAGTCGGAACTCGACACCGACGCCGGCTCTGCCACCCAGCGCAGTTCGCGTGATGGCCTCGGTCACGATGGTCTGTCCCACGCTGGAGGAGGACTCGTGGCCCGTCACGGGCCCGACCTCCACCGAGCCGAAGAGCCTTGTGCCCGACCCGGAGTCGGATGTGGCCCAATAGCGGCGCGCTCCGATGAAGAGTGGGATCACCACGGCGGTGCTCGTCTCCACTCCGCCGGCGCCGGCCCGCGACTCGGTGCCCACGGAGAGCACGCCGACCGACACCACACCGGCGACGTCTTCGCTGAACCAGCGCGAGAGCCCGACGGCTCCGAGGAACCCCGCGGCATCGGTTTTCGTCTCGACGCCGCTGACCGACGTGGAGGTCCCGGAGTTGACGCGCACTCCCACCCCGGTACGCAGCTCGATGCGCCATCGGCCCGTCAGGCTCTGCGCCTCGAGCGACGGAGCTGCCAGGAACGACAGTGCCCCCATCAGGGCGATGGTCCAGGCGGTGGATGGGACCTTCGTAGGACTGCTCATGATTCACCAACCTCCGGGTGCGTCCACCCGAACGGAGCCAAGGCCATGCGAAGCGGACCGGCGGTGAGGGTCCCCAGGATGAGGGTCCCCAGGACGATGAGCAGGACCTGGCGAGCCGCCGAGCGGACGTGTACCCCGGTCATGGCAAACGGGGTGGCGTACAGATACACGCGGGCGGGCCTCCTCACGGTGTCCACTCCACGCTCGAGAGCCGTGTGTGGAAGCGACAGGCACCTTCGCCGACCATGCGGCCGACCCGCCTTCGGAAGGTGACTGCCGGGTGCGCCATCCCGACGTTACCCTGCCCTGCCAGCAAGTGGCGCTTCCGGTTCTCGAAAGCTGTCTCGACCGGCTTCCGTGGGTCAAGAGACCTGGCGCCAGGAGAGCATTCCGGGAAACGCCGCCGCCGTCGAGCCGCCGGGACCGATCCGTATGGACCTCCGGGCCGCGGGCGCCGACATTTCGGGTCGTGCCTCCGACGCCTGGGGCGTCACGCACGGGGGTCCTGCCACGCGGACGGACACGCTCATCTCTCTCACCCCGCATATTCGTCGTGGGCTTCGCACATCTGTGCAGATCTCAAAGGGGAACCGCCTGGGTGGCGCTCGTGGCGGCGCTTTCGGGTTTCCTGTCCGCGTGTGGAGACGGAAGCCCCACGGGCCCCACTGCGCCACCGCCCATCCTGGAGGGGATCAGCCCCGTCCGCGTCGGTCCCCTCGAGAGTCCCCTCGTCCTCACGCTCACGGGTCACAACCTCGCAAACGCCAGCGTGGCAGGCCCTCCGTACGTCTTCCTCGAGCTCCTCGACCGAGACGGGTCCTCGATCCGCGTCCGCGCGGGATTCAGGGGTGGTCCTCCGGGGCCGGCCTGGATCAGGGTCTCCAACGGCGCCGGAACGGACAGCGTCGTCCTGACGGTGGCCCCTCTCGCCCCAACTGATTCCCTCTCCGAGACCCGGGCCCTGTGGGTGAGCCGGTTCGAGTACGCCTCGCCGGAGGATCTGGCCCGGATCATGGCCCGGGCGGGTCAGAGTGGATTCAACCTCGTGTACCTTCAGGTTCGGGGCCGGGCAGATGCCTTCTACCGTTCGAGCTACGAGCCGTGGGCGGAGCGCCTGACAGGGGTCCTCGGCCAGGATCCCGGGTGGGACCCCCTGGAGACGGCCATCCGCGAGGCGGATCGGTGGGGCTTGGAGGTCCACGCCTGGATCAATGCCTTCACGGGGTGGGCCGGGGCCACGCCCCCCGCTCCGTCGGATCCCTCCCACGTCTTCCTGGAGCATCCCGATTGGGTCATGGTGGGGGAAGACGGGACCGTGATGCCCTACAGCAGTGGGAGCCGCTGGATGACGCCTGGGCAGCCCGGCGTCCGCAGCCGCCTCGCAGCGGTGGCTGCCGACATCGCCAGGCACTACCCCGTGGGAGGTATCCACCTCGACTTCGTTCGCTACCCCGGTCCGGAGTACTCCTTCGACCCGCCCTCTCTTCAGACCTTCGATTCGGTCTCGGCCCTGGAGCCCGGACTGGACTTCGACGAGATGCGGCGACGGTTCGTGACGCGGGCCGTGGCGGAGACACGTGATTCGCTGAAGGAGGTGGATCCTGCGCTGGAGCTGTCTGCAGCGGTCTGGGGGATCTACCAGGACGTGTTGGGTTGGGGTGGCGTGACCACGGGCTACGAATCGGTGTTCCAGGACACCCACGCCTGGGACCGCCAGGACCTGGTCGATGTGCTGGTTCCCATGGTGTACTGGCCCATCGCAGCCAACTACGGTGATCGCCTCGATTTCGCGTACCTGGCCGACGAGCAAGCGGAGGCGATCGCCAATCCGGTGTTCATCGGGATGTACGTGCCGGGGCTGGACGGGAGGGGAGTGGCCCAGCAGGTGGAACGCGCCCGCATGGCGGGGGCGCAGGGGATCTCCGTCTTCAGCTATTCCTCTCTGGAGGCGGAAAACCTCTGGAGCGCCATCCGCACGTGGGCGTTCTTCTGGCCGGCCCGCCGGACGCGATAGCTTGGCGCCCATCGCCCGGGATCCGGCCCGGAACCCCCTCGGGGCCGCCCCTCGCTTCGAACGGCTCGGCCGAGGGCCGGGCTCTCCTCCTCCTCGGGACCTGCGGGCGTCGGGGGCCGTGGGGGTAGCGTCTCCACGACCTCGTTGAATCTCGGGCGCGATCCGTCCCAAATTGGATAGTGAAAGGGTCCCGAGTGCTTCGGGGTGCGCCCTCTCAGAGCCCCCCCCGGGTGCGTGTGTGGCTTGTCCTCACAACGAGACCCATCACCGTTGAGCATTTCGCCCGTCGTACGTCGCGCCAAGAACTTCCAGGACCTCCTGGCCATTCCCGGAGGCGACGGTCCCTACGTCTTCACCCGGATGTTCCGGGAGAGCGATGGGGGAGAACGCCGCCAGTCCAAGAGGAATTTCAAGCTGCTGAGGCGGGTGGACGGTGCGATCCGGGAGATCGTCGAACCCGGGGAGAAGGTGCTCTTCCTCACCGAGGGCCGAGGGTTTTCCTTCTGGGAGCGATGGGTGTTGGGGTGGAGGCGGGCCGTCGTCCTCACCGACCGCCGCGCGATCTACCTGCAGCTCGACGCCGGGCGTCGGCCCCGGCCGCTCCATTGGCAATCGGCGTACGGTGCGGTCGTCCGGGTCCAGGAGGGTCGCGGGGGGAAGGTCGAGGTCGGGACCCGCTGCGGTGACACGCTCGAGCTGCGCGGCCTCCGCCGGGTTGATCGCTCGGTCGTCATGGACGTGCTGCGCGCCGGCGCCAAAGCGAGGCGGGGTACGGAGACGGCTCCAGGCCTCGAGAAGCTCTGCCCACGGTGTCACAGGAGCATCGCGGGCCGGCCGCGGTCATGTCCGAGCTGCTTGAGGGACTTCAGGAGGGGATGGTTGTCAGCGCTCTCGTCCATGGCGATCCCGGGACTCGGGAGCTACCTGATCGGATATCGCGGATTCGCGGTTCTCGAGCTCGCGATGGCGCTCACCCTCTGGATCGCGTACCTCTTCGGGCTCGGGGCGTGGGGGCTTCCGGACGTCCGAAGCACCCTAAGCCCGGGGTGGTTCTTCGGTGTCGTACACGGTGTGGCCGCCGTCCTCGCCTGGCACCTCACCCGCAGAGAGCTCTTCGTGGCCGGACAGGACTGAGGTCCGAGGGGCTCCACTCGTTCCAAGGAGATGTCGGGTGCGGAAGGATCGATGGCTCCTGGGGTCCGTGGTCGTGGCCCTGGGACTCACCGTGTATGCGAACACGGCCCGGGACGACTTTGCCTGGGACGATGTGCACATCGTCGCGAACAACGACGCCGTCAGCGCCGGGGACATGGGTCTCGCCCTGACCTCGAGCTATTGGCCGAAGTCCTTCGTCCTCGACCACGGCAGGCTCTGGCGTCCTTTCACCGTCGCCACGTTTGCCTTGGAGTGGTCGGTCTTCGGTGACGGGGCGGGGGCATTCCACCTCGTGAACGCCGCGGCGCACGCCGGTGTCTCGCTGCTGGTCTTCCTCTTGCTGTGCCAGTGGGTGGGCACGATCGCGGCGGGGATCGGAGCCGCCGTGTTCGCGGTGCACCCGGTCCATACGGAGGCCGTGGCCAACGTGGTGGGATTGTCCGAGCTGGGCGCGGCCGCCGGATGCCTGGTGGCGTGCCTGCTCTACCTGAAGCTGATGGACGCTCGATCGACGGCGTCACGCGTGGGGTTGAGCACGGCCATTGCCGCCTCCTATATGGTCGCCCTGGGCTTCAAGGAGATCGGCGTGACCCTTCCGGCCCTCCTCCTCCTCATGGCATGGGCACGGGAGCGGGGGTCGCACCGTGGGCTCTGGCGCCGACTGGGGAGCGAGGCTCCCCTTTTCGCCCTGCTGGCTGCCATCCTGGGAACGTACCTGGTCGTGCGCACCTCGATCCTTGGCGTGACCCTGGGGGACATGACGGCGCCCGAGCTCGTGGGGCTCGGCACCGGTGCACGACTCCTGACCGCCGTGTCCCTGTGGACCGACTACGCTCGCCTGCTGGTGTTCCCCCTGGACCTGTCGGCGGACTACGGTCCCGCGGTTCGTTTCCCGACCCACGCCATCGACGGTCTGGTCGTGGTGGGAGCGATGGTGGCCGCAGGCGTGATCCTGGGAGCCGTGGCGTCGAGACGAAAGGCGCCGACCGTCGCGCTGGGACTGGCTTGGGTACCGGTGGCGATGCTCCCGGTGAGCCACCTCCTGTTCCCCGCCGGGATCCTCTTCGGGGAGCGGACGCTCTACCTGGCATCCATCGGGCTGGCGCTCACGGTGGCCGGCGCGGCCGAATGGGTCGGAGATCGAGGGCCGGCGGCCGCGCGCATCGGGATCGCCGGAGCGGTTCTGATCACCATGGGATTCGGTGTGCGCACCTGGGTGCGGAACCGGGACTGGCGTGACAACGACACCGTTCTTGCCAGCCTCGCCAGGGACCATCCGGAGTCGTACGTGGTCGCACGTATGCAGGCCCTCCACGATATGTCGGTGGGTGACGAGCGCGGGGCGCTGGCGCTGTTCGCGCGCGCCGTACGACTCGAGCCCAACAGCTTCCTCACGCTGACCGAGGCGGCCCAGTACTATCGGCACCTGGGACTCGACAGGCGCGCGGAGGTGGTGCTGCGTCAGGCCACCCGGGCATTTCCGGCCAACCCCTACCCATGGGCCATGCTGGCGCGTCTCCGTCTGGACGACGGGGACGTGGCGGAGAGCCGCCGCATTGCCCTCGAAGGCCTCGAGGCTTCGAGGATCTGGCTCCCGGATCTCTGGAGGATCGTCAGCGAGGGCTACGCTCGGGAGGGTCGCTCCCTCGACGCCGGGCGCGCCAGCGTCATGACGAGACACGGCGCCACGCTCTACGGTAGCTGAGTTCCTTGCTGGCGGAGCACGGCTCGCCTACCGTGATGGAAGCCCGTGGGGGAGGCTCGCCCACGTACCCCGACGTCACCGTCGCTCTCCAACCCCGTCCGGCGTGACCGATATCCCGGCTCCCTTCGAGCAGATCGCCGCTGCGCTCGCCGGCCGCTACCGGATCGGCCGGGTGCTCGGCAAGGGCGGGATGGCCACGGTATTCCTTGCCGAGGACCTGAAGCACCGTCGGGAGGTCGCGCTCAAGGTCCTCGAGCCGGAATATGCCGCCGCCCTGGGCACCCAGCGCTTCCTGAGAGAGATCGAGGTCACGGCAAACCTCCAGCACCCCCACATCCTTCCCCTGTACGACTCGGGCGAGGCGGGGGGCATGCTGTACTACGTCATGCCCCTGGTGCGGGGAGAGTCCCTCCGGGAGCGGCTCGAGCGCGAGCGGCTGCTGCCCATCGACGAGGCCGTGGAGATCCTCCGTCAGGTGGCCGGTGCCCTGGACTTCGCCCACCGCCACGGCGTGGTCCATCGAGACATCAAGCCGGGGAACATCCTTCTGCAGGACGGCGAGGTGCTGTTGGCCGACTTCGGCATCGCCGTCGCCCTCACCGGAGCGACCGCCGAACGTCTCACCGAGACGGGGATCTCGGTCGGTACGCCGACCTACATGAGCCCCGAGCAGGCCACCGGGGAGCAAGACGTGGATGCCCGCAGCGACATCTTCTCCCTGGGCGCAGTGGCGTACGAGATGCTCACGGGAGAGCCGCCGGTGACGGGCACCACGGCACGCGCGATGATCGCGAAGCTGCTGACCGAGCGCCCGACACCGCTTCATCTTCTGCGGGACACCGTCCCCTCCGGCCTCGAGGCCGCCGTCATGGGGGCCCTGGCGAAGGAGCCGAGTGACCGCTTCGCCACGGCTCGGGCGTTCGCCGAGGCGCTGCTGGCTCCGGCGGTCTCCGGGGCGTCCACGCCCGGGGGCGGGCAGCCGGCACGACGTCGGCGCAGGGCCGTTGTCGGCCTCGGCGCTGCCGGCGTTCTGGCTGTAGCGGCCATCACCTGGTACGCCGCATCGAGCCACTCCGGGGCGTCGCCCGGCGCGGCCCAGGCGCCTGCGGAAATCCGTTCCATCGCCGTGCTCCCCCTCGACAACTACTCGGGGGACCCGAGCCAGGACTACTTCGCGGAAGGGATGACCGACGAGCTGACCACCGCGCTGGCCACGGTGAGCCAGCTCCGTGTGATCTCCCGGGGCTCGGCCATGCAGTTCCAGGGCCGGAATCGGCCGGCCACGCCGGAGATCGCGAAGACGCTCGACGTGGACGCGGTGGTGGAAGGCTCCGTGGTGCGTGTCGGCGACCAGGTGCGCATCACCGCACAGCTCATCGACGCGCGTGCCGACCGGCACCTGTGGGCCCAGAGCTTCGAGCGCAGGTCCACCGACGTGCTGGCGCTGCAGGCCGACCTCGCCTCTGCCATTGCCCGGGAGATCAACGTCCGGCTGTCCCCGAGCGAGGAATCACGTCTCGCCGCCGCCCCCCGCGTGAACCCTGACGCGCACGACGCCTACCTCAGGGGCCGCTTCTTCTTCAATCGTCCGAGTGACGAGAACCTGCGGAAGGCCATCGAGCAGTTCGAGCAGGCGGTGAAGCTGGATTCCACCTTCGTCCCCGCATACTCGGGTCTGTCGGACGCGTACCTGTGGGCCGGCTACAACGAGGGGTTCATCAGCGCGTCCGCCGCGAAGCCCAGGGCCCGCGCGGCTGCCGAGAAGGCCGTGGCGCTGGACAGCACCTCGGCGGAGGCGCACACGTCGCTGGCGGTGTTCAAGCTCTTCTACGAGTTCGACTGGGAGGGCAGCGAGCGCGAGTTCCGACGGGCGATCGAGCTCAATCCGAGCTACGCATACGCCCCTGACCAGTTCTCGTTGGCGTTGGCGTTCATGGGGCGTGACGACGAGTCCATGGCCCAGAGTCGACGCGCCATGGAGCTCGACCCTCTCTCTCCGCAGGTGCTCGTGGATGCCTCCGTCGTGCTGATCTTCCGGAAGGACGTGGCCGCCGCGGACGAGCTCATGCGCAAGGCCATCGAGCTCGATCCCACGTACTACTTCCCGGTCATGATCAAGGGGTGGACGAGGCTGGAGGTTGGGAGGTTCGAAGAGGCGATTCCGTTCCTGGAGAAGGCCACGACCCTGGGGGCGCCGCCCTTCGTGACGGCGTTCCTTTCCTACGCCTACGGCGCGTCGGGGGACAGTGCGAGGGCGAAGGCCGAGCTGGAGAAGCTCGAGCAGTCCTCCCCGGACGGGGCGGTCGCGCCCTTCAATCTCGCCCTCGCCCGTCTGGGTCTCGGTGATCACGAGGGCGCCATCGATGAGCTGGAACGGGCGCGCGCCACGGACTCGCAGTTCCTCGGTTGGCTCGGCCGGGACGCCATCTTCGACCCGCTCCGCGACGACCCACGGTTCATTGCCCTTCTGAGAGATCTGAACTTCGTCGCATAGGGGCGCTCGCCCTGTCTGGCGTCGTAGCCGGGATCCGGCGGCCTACCCCGTCGGCGGAACCCCGAAAGGAGGAGCCTTCGGCGGCCAAAGACCCTACCTTTGAGGAAGTCCGGGCGGCTCCCGGCGCAGCGCCGCGGCGGGCGTGCCCGGAGAAGGAGGAGCCGAACCATGCAGACCTACATCCTGATGACGAAGCTCTCCCCGGAGATCGCGAGCCAGGTCGGGCGCAGGGCTCAGATGGGACGGGCGTGGATGCAGCAGGTGAAGGAGAAGTGCCCCGAGGTGACCTTCAAGGAGCACTACGCGCTCCTGGGGCGCTTCGACTTCCTCGACATCTACGAGGCGCCCGACGCGGAGACCGCGGCGAAGGTGTCCCTGATCAGCACGTCCAACGGAGCGCTCCAGGCGGAGAGCTGGCCGGCGATTCCCTACAAGCGGTTCCTGACGCTTACGGAAGAGGTGTAGGCAGCAGAGGACGAGGGGTGCCCGCTGCCGCTCGCCCACACCCTGCTTCGGCCCGGGGCCGCCAGGAACCGGCGGCGACGGCTCCTGGCGTCAGCGGCCGGCCGCCAGCGCCTGGAGCAGGCTCCGGGGATCGACGCTCGTGGTGCCGTAGCGCACCACCCAGTGGAGGTGGGGGCCCGTGACCCGGCCCGTGGCTCCCACCAGGCCGATGGGCGTGCCGGCCTCCACCGTGTCCCCGGCCTCGACGAGCTGCTTGCTCAGGTGGAAATATCCGCTGATGAGCCCCGCGCCGTGGTTCACGTAGACGATGTTCCCCGCCAGGAGGAAGCGGTCCACCAGCGCGACCACGCCGCGTGCGGCTGCCACCACCGTGTCGCCGGGCTCGCCGTCCAGGTCCAGCCCCAGATGTCGGCTGGAGACCTGGCCGTTGAAGATGCGGCCGTCGCCGAAGTCGCCGGTGATCCGGGCGTCCCGTGGGAGGACGGCGCGCCGGGTCCAGAGGCGGCCCGTTTGCTCCGCCGCACGGGACACCGCCCGGGCCTCGGCCTGATCTCCGGCCAGGCGGGCCCGGTTCTCCT
>JASFRY010000119.1:0-9776 GCA_050114675.1 Gemmatimonadota bacterium
GGCGATGCAGGAAGGAGGTCCGGCTGGCGCCATCGAGTTCTGCGCCACCCGCGCCATGCCGCTCACCGAGGAGGTGAACGCCTCCCTGGACGGGCTCAGGGTCAGGCGCACCACCCGCGGGCTCCGGAATCGCGCCAATGCCCCCGACTCCCTGGAGGAGGCCGCCCTGGCGTGGTTCGAGGCGGAGAAGGCCCGGGGTGGCGTTTTCCCATCGTCGTGGGTGCAGGACTCCGGGGAAGAAGTCCGGTACTACCGGCCCCTGGTCATGAACGGGCTGTGCGTCCAGTGCCACGGACCGTCGGAGTCCCTGACCGAGGACGTGCGCGCGGCCCTGGCCGAGCGATACCCCGACGACGATGCCACCGGGTACGAGGTCGGTGACCTCCGGGGGCTCATCAGGGTGTCGATCCCCAGGAGCCAGCTTCAGGACTGAACGCTTCAAGGGTCGGAGGCACGCCGAGTCGCCGCTTCCGGCCCCACATTCCGCCAATCCGTCGATCCGGCTACCTGCCCAGGTACCGCCGTGCCACCTGGTTCTCGGGATCCAGGATGAGGATCTCCCCGAAGAGGCGTCGGGCCTCGTCGGTGTCCCCTCTGGCGTCCTGGATGTTGGCCAGCTCCACCAGGTAAGGAAGGTCGGTGGGGTACGCCCCCACCATCTTCAAGGCGATCTGGTACGCCGCCTCCGCCTTCCCCTGCATGCGCAGGGCCACAGCCAGGCGGAGGTTGCCGTAGTAGTTGTAGTGGTCCACGCTCACCACCTGGTAGGCAAGGGCCTCGGCCTCGGTCCAACGGCCCTGTGCCAGAAGGGGGAGGAGGTGGCCCAGCTTGGGCTCCAGGGCGAGGGGCGCCGACGTGGTGGCCACCTCGTAGTGGGCCACGCTGTTGGCGTAGTTCCCGTTCAGGTAGAAGAGCCACCCCATCCGGAGGTTGACGGTGTACCCGGCGGGGTAGGCCTCGTACACCGGCGCCAGGGCCCGGATGGAGTTCTGGTAGTCCTGGGCCCGCTCGTGTTCGAACGAGCTCCGGTACGCAGCAGCGATGTCCGGCTCCTTGGGCTTCTCCTGGGCCGGGACGGCCTGGGCGATGAGCCCGGCGCTCCCGAAGACGAGGAGGGCCACACCGGTGCGCAGCAGGGAGAGGTTCATGGGTCGGCTCCTCAGAGGGTGAATCCCAGGGACACGGCGAAGGTACGGGCCCATGCGTCCCCCAAGACCTCCATATCCCGGAAACGCTCCACGTACAGACCTGCGGAAAGGGCGGAGCGAGGCGTCATGACCCAACGGAGGGCCCCGCCGTACCCCCCTGTGTGCAGCTCAGGGAGATTGAAGGACATGAATCCGCCATTCCGCACCGCGAAGGCCTGCTCGCCCGACCAGGCGTACCCGCTCAGGGTCACGGTCCCGACGGTGAAGGAGACGCCGGCCTCGGCGGACAAGAAGTCCCGGCTCTCCAGGCCCACGTCCTTGGAGAGGTGGATGGCGTAGGCCCGGAAGGTGGCACCGAGGCTCCTCCCTCCCTCGTTGTACGCCGTGAAGCCCACCGAAGGCGCGAGCTGGAGTGTGGTGAGTCCGCCGTCGTATGACGGGAAGGAAGACATCGCAGCTTCGGCGCCGGCGCTCCACACGCCCACCCGATACCGGCTGGCACCCCCGAAGAGAACCAAGCCGCCGTGGGTGTAGGGATCGTTGCTGGAGATGAGATGGATCCCCACCCGCCCCGCACCGTTCGAGCCGAAGTGCGAATAGGCGAGGGAGACGTCCGTCTGGCGGAGGTCCCATCCGTCGGCGTAGGCGATCCCGGTTCGGGTGGCTCCCACCTCCACCAGGTGCTTCCACCCGGTGCCATACGTCCCGTAGAAGCCTGCCGCGTACCCGTCGTTCTTCACCTCCGAGTCCTCATACGAGATGCCGGAGCCGTGGAACAGGACGTCCCACTGGGACTGGGCCTGCGCTGCCGGCGGAAGCGCCGCCAGGAGGGCCCCGGCCAGCGCCGCGGTGGCTGGCTGGAATCGGCGGGACCCGGTTCGGGCCCGCTCACGCACTCTGCTCATCGATCCTCTCCATGGAAAGCTTCCCCACGCGCAACGATTGGATGCCGCGCAGCTCGTGCAGAACGACCTGCGTGTCCCAACTCCTTCCCAGAAGCCGGGAGGACACCCGCCCTACCACCCGGCGCTCCTCGGCGAACTCCAGCTCCACCGCCACAGTGCCCAGCCGGGGAAACACCGAGCGGGCCAGGCGCACCAGGGCCCGCCGGAGCCCCCAGGTCACCACACCGACCGGAACGTGATCCGACCACCGGAGACCCCGCCGGTAGGCCAGGGGAAGCCGGGGCAAGGCAAGGAAGAAGGCCCGGAGGCAGGGGTCCCGGCCGTCCATGCGGTAGAAGTAGAACGTCCCGTCTTGGGTACCGAAGTAGAGGCGGCCCGACCCTGAGTCGAGGTAGAAGGTGGAGTCCGGCGCCATGCGCACGGTGAAGGTCACCTCGTCGTTGTCGGCGGGGCCGAAGCGCTTCGGCGCGCACCCCGAGACCCGGAAGCGGTAGGTCTCGTCCAGGATGAAGCCCATGCGGTTCTCCAGCCCCTTCTCCACCGGCAGCGCCTCCACCCGGGCTTCCACCGGGGGCGTGTCGTTGGCAAAGAAGGTCCCGTCGGCCTGGAAGCCCACGAAGGAGAAGGAAACGGTGGGCGCACCCACCTGCTCCGAGGTCTGGACCTGCACATGGATGTGGGGCTGGGGCGAGTATCCCGAGTTGCCACACAGCCCCAGGAGGGCGCCCCGCTCCACCCACTCTCCCTCCTTGACCCGGATGGAGCCCTGGGCGAAGTGGGAGAGCTCCACGAAGAAGCCCCGGTCGTCCTTGAGGATCACCAGGTTCCCCCAGTTGTGGGTGCGGTCCGTGATGCCGATGGGGTTGTCGGGATAGGCGTCCACCACCTGCACCACGCGGCCCCGGACGGGGGAGAGCACGGGCTTTCCGAAGGCCAGGTAGTCCTCGACCCGGAGGCCGTCACCGCGGTGGGTGGCGCCTTGGGCGTCGGTGATGACGAAGTCGTAGGCGTACCGCCACGGGCCCTGGTGGGTCCACGGGCCGTCGAAGGCCTGCCACACCGTCCATCGTCCGGAGAAGGGAAGGGCGAGGGTGCGGGTGGAACCGGGATAGCGGAGGTGCCCGGTGAGGTGCTCGTCGAGAATCTCCTCCGGCGTCCCTACTCCCCGTGCGAGGAGGGGGAAATCCACGAGCGCCAGCATGTACACGAAGGTCAGGGTGACCACGTTGAAGGGAAGGGCGAAGACAGGCACGCCCCAGCGGCTCCAGAACACCTCCGACGACGTCAGGAGCACGGTGGAGGTGAGGACGGCGAGGAAGGCCAGTAGGTAGCTCCGGAGGGAAGGCACCAGGAAGACGCCTCCCAGAGCCATGGCGATGAGGATGAAGTTGAAGGCGTTGAGGTCGGTGAACGCCGACGACGCCGAGCCTCCCAGGGCCGCCAGGGTGAGGGTGCCCGTGTAGTACCCTGCCGCCGCCAGGAGGAAGAGGATCCGGGAGCGGAAGAAGAGGGCGGCTGCAATGAGCGCTCCCGCCACCACCGAAGGCACGAAGAAGATGGCTCCCAGGGACCGGAAGAACCCGCCCAGCCAGAGAGGCACCATCGCCTCCACCGCCGCCACGGGCCGGGGGTACAGGGATCCCACGTAGAGGTTGGTGTAGCTCCCGGCCGCCAGGTACGACACCGAGCTCACCAGCACGAAGGGGAGGCTCAGCACCGGCAGACGGAGGTAGTACCAGACGGCGCTGTAGAGGGAGTGGGTGAGGATGAACGCCGCCACGCCCGCCGTCACGACGAAGAAGAGAGTGAGCGGCGTGAGACGGAAGAGGTATCCCAGGGAGAGCCCCACCAGGAGGGGGTTGTAGGTGTAGAAGCCCGACTCCAGAAATGCCGGCTCCATCTCGATGAGGCGGGCGAAGCCGTACGCCGCCAGCACCGCCACCAACCCCGCCGCGGCCACGTTGGGAGCCACCGCGGTGATGGCCAGGATGACCGCACCCACCCCCCAACCCCTGAGGAAGAGGACCTCACTGTAGGAGCCGAGCACGGCCCGGAGGTGGACGCGGAACTGGTGCGCCGCGGCCTGCGCCCGGGGTCGTCCGGCATCCGGAGGGGGAAACTCGGGCTTCACGGGTACCGTCCTCTCACCCCAGTGTCAGGCGCTGGGGCAGACGCTCCCGGCGCTCGATGTCGGTGAGGTCCTCCCGCTCGCGGATCAGCTCCACCGAGCCGTCCTCCCCCACCATGACCACGGCGGGACGGTACTCGATGAACTGCATCCACTGGGTGACGTTGTACGCACCCACGGGCGAGAAGATTAGACGCGTTCCGCGACGCAGCGGCGGGAGGAGGATCCCCTCGTCCAGGACGTCGATGTTCATGCACAACGGCCCGTTGATCATGGCGGGCTCGTTCATGCCCTGGACCTCCCGGTCCAACTCCACGTTGAACTTGTACCAGAACGCCGTGAAGAGGTCGTTGAGGCCGGCGTCGGCCACGTAGGTCCGGCGACCGTCGGGAAGGCGCTTGCTGGCGAAGATGGTGGTGACCAGGAAGCCGGCCTCGTCCACCAGTGCCCGCCCCGTCTCCAGGATGAGCCGGGGAAACACGCCGGCGGGGAGGTTCGCGAACAGGGCGTCGGTGATACGCTCGGCGAAAGCATCCACGGAGGGAACGGCTACGTCCGGGGGCAGGTAGGTGCCCTTCAGCTTGTTCCTGGAGGGGAAGCCCCCTCCGATATCCAGGTACTCGATGTCGTACCCGAAGCGCTCGCTCACCTCGGTCGCGAAGCGGGCCATCTTGGCCGTCTCCTGACCGTAGGCGTCCGGCTCGAGGATAAAGGTCCCGATGTGGGCGTGGAGCCCCTTGAGCACGAGGTGCCCCCGGGCATGGATCCGCTTGACCGCGTCCATGGCCTGCCCCGAGTCCAGGTTCAGTCCGAAGCGGGTCCACTGGGGGTGGATTCCCGTGTCCATGTTCAGGCGCATGCCGATGGGGATCTGGCGCCCCAGCTCCTGAGCCAGTGCCTCCAGGTCCTGGATCTCATCCAGGTGGTCCACGTGGATCTGGGCGCCCTCGGTCACCGCCTTGCGCAGCGCCTCCATGGGCTTATGGGGGCCGTTGAAGATGATCTGGCTTCCGGGGACGCCCAGCTTGCGGGCTTTGTCGTACTCGAACTCGGAGACCACCTCCGCCAGGGCGCCCTCGGAGTGGAAGACGGAGCAGACGGCCTGCAGGTAGTTGGTCTTGTAGGACCACGCCTGCACCACGTTGGGATACCGGGTGGCGAAGGCTTCGTGGACCTCGCGAAACTTCTCCCGCATGGTCCGCTCCGAAAACACGAAGAGGGGCGAGCCATGCTCCGCGACCAGCGCGTCGATGGAGACCCCGTCGATGTCCTTCCGCACCTTCCGCGCGTACATGGGGCTGGACCCGAACTTGTTCTGGTAGCCCGTCTCCAGGCGGAGGATCACCGGCTTCTCGTAGGCCGTCTTCATGGTGTGTCTCCACGTTCTCCGGTGGTGATGAGCTGCTGGAAGCGGTCCATCTCGGTGACCAGCTCGTAGGTGTAGCGGACGAAGAGCTTGCCCGGGGGGTAGGCCATGGGATCGGTGTCGGGCTCGGGGAGCCCCAGGGCTCGGCGGACCATGCGGGCCGGGAGGTTCACCCCCACGCCGGTGGCGAGGTACGACCATGCCGGGAAGCGGGGATTGATCTCCACCAGGTAGACGGTGTCGCCGTCCACCATGCACTCGAGCTCCATGGGACCCCGCCAGCGGTACTCGCGCATGAAGCGGTCGGTGGCCTCGAGCATGGCGGGGTGCTGGATCGTGACGCCGGTCCAGATCTTTCCCAGCTCGGTGATCCACATCTTCTTCACCGCCACACGGCCCAGGCTTCCGCCTTCGCCGTCGCCCACGGCCACCACGTTGAGCTCGTCCCCCTTCACCACTTCCTGCACCAGGATGGGATACCCCCACTCGGCCACGAGCTTGTTGTAGTGGCTGACGGCCTCCTTGGTGGTGTAGGCCTTCTTCGCTTTGTAGAAGGCGCCCTTCACCATCACCGGAGTGCCGATCTCCTCCACGGCACGTTCCAGCTCGTTCAGGGAAGCCACCACCTCGGTGCGCGGAAGGTCGAGGTCCAGAGCGGCGGCCAGCTCGCCCAGGCGGTCCTTGCCACGGAGGCGGTACTGCTCAGGGGTGGGGACGAAGGTCCCGATGCCCAGCGCCGCCAGCTCCTGGCGGTACTTCATGTAGAAGGGCATCTCCGTGTCCAGGGTGGGGATGATGAAGTCCATCCCCGTCTTCTCCTGGACGTACAGGAGCCGCTCACGGTAGGCATCGTGCCCGGCGGACGGGTAGGGGAGCAGGTAGGTGTCGTCTACGACCCAGTCCATGTAGATCCCCGGCTCCATGGCGTCATAGGCGAGGCCGATGATGCGCACGTCCAGGTCCTCGGCCTGCCGGAGGGAGCGGGCCACGCCGATGCCCGGCCCGGGGTTGTCTACCGCGTTGATGCCGGAGACGCCGATGGTGAGTTTTTTCTTCATGGTCAGAGCAGCCGGAAGGTCCGGAGGTGATCCATGAAGTCGTCGACGTCGCGGGAGGCATCCGCCGCCGTCACGTCGAAGGTCTCCACCAGTGAGGCGGTTATCTCCTCGTGGGTTTGCCCATCCCGGAGACCCTCCAGGATGGCCAGCCCCGTGGCGTTCAAGGTGAAGCTCTCGCCCGTGGTGGGGTCGAAGGCGAACCCGTCGGGGTTCAGGGCCAGGGCGCGAAGGCGTTGCATGGGGTCTCTCCTCACGGAAAGGGGGGCCTTCCTCGTCTCTTTTGCGGTGACGCCCCGGGGCGTGGCCGCGTGGGATCTGCGGCGACCTCTCACGGCACGAGGATCTGTAGTATTAGAATATATAAATGTGCAGATGTTAAATAGTGGGAGTCGATCCTGGATGCACCGAGGCCCGACGCAGGGTCCTTCCCGCGTCGGGCCTCGGCCTCCTGCAGTCGAGCGCTCGACCGCCTACTCCGCGATGGGCACCTTTGCAGCGGCGATGTCGGCCTTCAGACGTGAGACGCCGTCGGCCGCATCCTGGACGTATCCATCTGCCACTTCCTTCATCGCCGGCGTGGGCGCCACGAAGGCCAGGCCCACCTGGCTCGCGATGGAGGTCAGCCAGGAGCGTAGCCGGCCAGGATACACCAGCGCGCCCTCACCAGACTGGATCTTGAGATCCACCAGGTCGTCGATGTCACGGTTCAGGGCGTCCAGCGCCTTCTGTGTCTCGGCGGACGCGCCTTCCTTGGCCATGGACTTCTGGAGCGCGTCGCGGGCGTCGATGGCCTGGTTCAGGTTGGTGTCCAGCTCGTCCAGCGCGTCGTGGACGTGCATCAGCACGTCGAAGCGGTCCTGCAGCTCCGCCTGCGTGGTGTGCAGGCGCGGGTCCAGCTTGACTTCGAACGACTGCTGCTGGGTCGCGCCGTCGTAGCTGAGCGTCACGGTATAGGTGCCCGGCATCACCTCCGGACCGACGGGCACGGCGGCCGAGAATCCCGAGTTGAAGATGCCCTTCACGTCCACCGCGTTCGGGTAGCGCAGATCCCACTGGAAGCGGTTCATGCCCGGCTCCACCGCCGTCGCTCTCTCTGCCCGCCGTGCTCGCGCCGCGGCGGGGTCATCCGAAGGCGAGCTCGGCTTGCCCTTCTTCCTCGGGTGCAGCGAGAAGTCGTGAATCACCTTGCCCCCCGCATCGGTGAAGCTGAGCTTCGCCGGCTTGCTGCCGTCGTAGTCGGCCGGGAGGTGGAAGAACACGGCAACGCCGGGTGCGAGGTTCCCCCCGCCTCCCCCGCCGAACCGGCCACGGCGTGACACCAGCCAGGCCTGCTGCGGCTTGAAGAGGTAGGACGACTCACTCGCCACCTGGGCATCGCCCACCTGCTCCAGGAACTGAAGGTCGTCCAGCACATAGAAGCCACGGCCGAAGGTGGAAAGCACGACCGCGTGCTGGTCGGCCTGGATCTCCACATCGCTCACACGTACCGCCGGCAGGTCGAGGCTCAGCGGCTTCCACTGCTGGCCTCCATCCAAGCTGAAGTACACCGTCCTGCTGGTCCCCGCGAACAGCAGGTCGGGCTGGTCCGGGTCCTCCCGCACGCTCTGGACATACTGGTCGTCGGGCAGTCCGGTGGTGAGCTCCGTCCAGGTCTTCCCGTAGTCGGTGGTCTTGTAGACGTACGGGTGGAAGTCGTCCCAGTCGTACCGATTCGCAGACACGTAGGCGGTGCCCTGGTCGGTGTGCGAAGGCTCGATGCAAGTGATCACGGCCCACGTGGGCATGGTCGGCGGGCGCACCTGACTCCAGTTCGCGCCGGCGTCGGTGGTCACGTGCACCAGTCCGTCATCGGACCCGGTCCAGATCACGTCGTCCGAGAGGGGCGAATAGGCGATGGAGGAGAGGGTGCCGTACATCTCCTCGCCGGTCACGTCCGCGCTGATGGGTCCGCCCGGGCGTCCCTGCTTGCTCTTGTCGTTCCGGGTGAGGTCCGGGCTGATCACCTTCCAATGGATGCCCTCGTCGAGGGTCTGGAAGAGCACGTTGGCACCGAACAGGAACTCGTTGGGATTGTGGGGGGCGAACACCGCCGGATGATGGTTCCAGCCGTAGCGGTACTCGAGAACCTCGCCCCGGACTCCGAACTTGTACGACGGCCAGGGACTCACGTTGGTGACCAGTCCTGCCCTGCGGTCGTCCCTCCACTCCTTGCTGTAGTACCCGCTGGCGTAGGTGATCCACGGCCGGTCCGGCGTGGGCACCACCCAGCTCATCTCGCCGCCTTGTACGTTCGTCCAGACCTGCGGAGGCTCGGCACTCTCCCCTTCCTGGGAGCTCCGGTCCTGCTGCGCGCCGTAGACGTGGAAGGGGAACTGGTTGTCGAGGTTGGCGTGGTAGAATTGCCCCGTCGGCTGGTTGTTCTCCGAGCTCCACGCTTGTCCGCCGTTCAGGGTGACGGTCGCTCCGCCGTCGTTGCCCTCGATGAAGTTCTGGGGATTGTCCGGGTTGATCCACAGCACGTGGTTGTCGCCGTGCGGCGGATGCAGCCCGCTCAGGGTCTTGCCTCCGTCGTGGGACACCCACAGGCCCACGTTGGGCATGTAGATGGTGTTGGCGTCGGTGGGGTCGACGTACACATAGCTGTAGTAGAAGGCGCGCTGGGTGATATCCATGCTGTTGTTGACGAGCGACCAGCTCTGGCCGCCATCGTCGGACCGGAACAGACCCCCCGCCTGACCCTTGTAGTCTGCCTGGATCAGCGCGTACACCACGTGGGGATCGGTGGGCGCCACCGCGATGCCGACCTTGCCGAAGATGCCGGTGGGCAGCCCCTGGTTGTGCGTGATGTCGGTCCAGTTCGCGCCGCCGTCGGTGGTCTTGTAGATGCCGCTGCCGGGTCCGCCGCTGGAGAACGTCCAGTGGCTCCGGGACATCTGCCACATCGCGGCGTACACCACGTCCGGATTCGACGGATCCATGGCCATGGTGACGGCGCCGGTCTGGTCGTCGACGTACAGGATCTTCTTCCAGGTCTTGCCGCCGTCCGTGGTCTTGAACACCCCCCGGTCCGGATTGGGCGCCCACAAATGCCCCAGCGCCGCGGCGTACACGACGTCGGGGTTCTTGGGATCCACCAGGATCCAGGAGATGATGTGCGTCTTCTCCAGCCCG
>JASFRY010000120.1:0-9758 GCA_050114675.1 Gemmatimonadota bacterium
CCGGCGCAGGGCCTCGCCGGGGTGCGGGACCTCGTACACCGGCGGCCTGGGAACGTCCGGGACCTCCGCAGTCGACCCTCCAGCCCACAGGCCATGCCATTCCTCCCCCTTCGTCCCGTCCCCGTCGATTCCAGGGCCACCGGGCTGTACGACGAGTGGCTGGCCTGGATCGACGGGGAGCTCCGCGACCCGGATTGCGACCGCAACGCGTTGTGTCGGCGTGTCCTCACGGAGCTCTACTACCCGCAATACGCCAATGTGGACCCCGCCACGCTTCCGCTCACCGTACAGGTGGCCCTGGCCCACATGGACCCGCGCAACGTCACCCTGGAGCCCGAGTACTACCAGGAGACCGACGTGGAGCGGTACGCGCGGGTGAAGCCCCTCCTGTGGCTGTGGGAGATGTTCGACCGGAGCCCGCTGGGAGAGAACGTGGAGTTGGGCGTCCGCCTCCGGCGCATCCTGGCCCGGCGGATCTTCAAGCGCTGCGGTGAGAACTTCAAGGCGTTCGCCTTCGTGCGCTTCTCGTTCGGATACAACCTGGAGGTGGGGGACAACGTGGTGATCCACCGCCACGTGCTCCTCGACGACCGGGGGGGAATCGAGATCGGAGACGGCGCGTCGGTGTCGGACTTCGCCAACGTCTACTCCCACACCCACGACGTCGTGGACGGGCGCATCGTCTTCACGCCCAGGACCGTCATCGGCGACGGCGTGCGCATCACGTACCACGCCACCATCCTGGCCGGGACCCACGTGGCCGACGACTCCATGGTGGGTGCCGGTGCCATCCTCACACGGGACACCACGCCCCACTGGGTGTTCGTCGGGATTCCCGCCCGGCCCGTGAAGGAGAAGGACGCCCAGGAGCGGGCCGGCAAGGCGCCACCTACCCCGGATCCCTTCGCGGGTCGGTAGCGCCCCGCCGTATCCCGCCGGCGGAGACGGCGCGCGGGGAACCTCTGCCCGGCTAGAGGTTCCCTACCCCTCCTCGCTCTCGTAGCGGTCCTTGAGGCGGGCCACCACGGCGGGGTCCGCCAGCGTGGTCGTGTCCCCCACGGCCCGGCCCTCGGCGATGTCGCGAAGGAGGCGGCGCATGATCTTGCCCGAGCGGGTCTTGGGAAGGTCCGCCGTGAACACCAGCATGTCGGGCTTGGCGATGGCGCCGATCTTGGCGCCCACGTGGTTCCGGAGCTCGTCCATGAGGGCGTCGCTGGGCTCGAAGCCCTCCTTCAAGGTGACGAAGGCCGCCAGGGCCTGTCCCTTGATGTCGTGGGTCTTTCCAACCACCGCCGACTCGGCGACGGCCTTGTGATCCACCAGGGCGCTCTCCACCTCCATGGTCCCGATGCGGTGCCCCGCGACGTTGAGCACGTCGTCGACGCGACCCAGGATCCACAGGTAGCCGTCCCCGTCCCGTTTGGCACCGTCCCCCGGGAAGTACGTCCCGTTCCACCGGGACCAGTACGTGGCCCGGTACCGGTCGTCGTCCCCCCACACGGTGCGCAGCATGGACGGCCAGGGCGACGTGACGGCCAGGTAGCCCGCCGACGTCTCCTCCCCGGCATCGTTGAGGAGCGTGGCCTCGATGCCGGGGAAGGGGCGGGTCGCGGTGCCCGGCTTCGTCTCGGTGACGCCGGGAAGGGGCGTGATCATGATGGCACCGGTCTCCGTCTGCCACCACGTGTCCACGATGGGGCAGCGCTCACCGCCGATGACCCGGTGGTACCACATCCATGCCTCGGGATTGATGGGCTCGCCCACCGTGCCGAGGAGGCGAAGCTTGCTCAGGTCGTGTTTCGCCGGCCATGCGTCGCCCCAGCGCATGAAGGCGCGGATGGCGGTGGGGGCGGTGTAGAAGATGGTGACCCCGTATTTCTCGCAGATCTCCCAGAAGCGGCCCCGATCCGGCGCGTCAGGCGCGCCCTCGTACATGAGGATCTGCGCGCCGTTGGCCAAGGGGCCGTAGACGATGTAGGAGTGCCCGGTGACCCATCCCACGTCCGCCGTGCACCAGTACACGTCGTCGTCGTGGAGGTCGAAGACCACCTGGGTGGTGGCGTACACCTGCGTCAGGTAGCCGCCGGTGGTGTGCACCACGCCCTTGGGCTTTCCGGTGGTCCCGGAGGTATAGAGGATGTAGAGGATGTCCTCGGCGTCCATCTTCTCCGCGGGACACGCGTCGGCGGCGTCGGCCATGAGCTCGTGGTACCAGTGGTCGCGCCCCTCCTGCATGGCCGCGTCCACCTGCTCCGAGAGCGCGCCGCCCCGCCGCACCACCACCACGTCCTTCACGCTGGGGGACGACTTCAAGGCCTCGTCGGCGTTGGCTTTCAGGGCCACCACGCCGCCCCGCCGCCAGCCTCCGTCGGCGGTGATGAGCACCTTCGCTTCGGCGTCGTTGTTGCGATCGGCAAGGGATTCCGGGCTGAACCCGCCGAACACCACCGAGTGGATGGCCCCGATGCGCGTGCACGCCAGCATGGCGACGGCTGCCTCGGGGATCATGGGGAGATAAATTGTAACCCGGTCCCCCTTCGTCACGCCGAGACCCTTCAGGACGTTGGCGAAGCGGCAGACCTCCGTGTGAAGCTCTGCGTATGTGTAGCTTCTCGCGTCGCCCGGCTCCCCCTCCCAGAGCAAAGCGACCTTGTCCTTCCGGGGTCCGTCCAGATGACGGTCGAGGCAATTGTGGGAGACATTCAGCTTTCCGCCCACGAACCACTTGGCGTAGGGTGGGTTCCACTCCAGGACCTTCTCCCAGGGCTCGAACCAGTCGAGCTCCCGGGCCCAGGACGCCCAGTACGCTTCGCGATCCGAGGCCGCGCGCTCGTAGATCCCCTCGTCGCTGACGACGGCGTGCTCCGTGAACTCCTTGGGCGGAGGGAATCGGCGTTCCTCGACGAGCAGTGCATCGAGCGCTCCGCTATCGCGACTCATGGGCAGGCCTCTTCTTTGGCGGTTCATGAGGTCGGACCGGCGGGGAAAGGGCGCCGGCCCGGGACTCCAGTCTGCAATGTGCATGCTCACCCCGGTCAGGCAAGCAGCGACTCCGTTCCTACACGTCTTGTCCGCGCTCGGGTCCGGAGTACATTATCCATAATGATTCTTATTACGAGATAGGAGCGCCGCTTGCCGCAGCAAGGGCACGAACACGATCAGTGGAAGGCCGAGGCCATCTCCACGGTGGCCTGCGCCGTGTCCATCGTCGCCGGGTGGAGCCTGGGCCGTGCGGGGTTCCCCGTCGTCGCCCAGACGCTCCTGGTAGCGGCGTACGTCACGGGGGGGTGGGATTCCCTCCGCACGGCGGTGGGAGCCCTCCGCCGCGGGGAGCTGGACGTGGATCTCCTCATGCTCCTTGCCGCAGCGGGAGCGGCCACCGTGGGGCATTGGGTCGAAGGCGCCATCCTCCTCTTCCTCTTCTCCACCGGAAACACGCTCGAGACCTACGCCTTCGGCCGGACGCGGCGCTCCATCCAGGCCCTCATGGAGCTTCGCCCCGAGGAGGCGTCGGTGGTGGAGGGGGGGCGGGAGCGCCCCGTTCCCGTAGCCGAGCTCGTGCCCGGCCAGGTGGTGCGCGTCCGCCCCGGAGACCGGATCCCGGTGGACGGCACCGTGCGCAGCGGCTCCTCCCGCGTGGACGAGTCCACCCTCACCGGAGAGCCGCTCCCGGCCTCCAAGGTGGTGGACAGCGAGGTCTTCGCCGGAACGCTCAACGGTGCGGGCTCGTTGGACATCCTCGTGACCCGCAGCGCCGACGACACCGCGCTGGCCCGCGTCATCCGCCTCGTGGAGGAGGCCCACGAGGCCAAGGCGCCCACCCAGACCTGGATCGAGGCGGTGGAGAGCCGCTATGCCCTCGCCGTGATCCTGGGGTCGGCGGTGGCCGTGCTCTTCCCGTTGCTGGTGCTGGGGTGGGACTTCCACGACGCCTTCTACCGCGCCATGACCCTCCTGGTGGTGGCTTCTCCCTGTGCCCTCGTCATCTCCATTCCGGCCACCATAGTCTCCGCCGTCTCCAACGGTGCGCGCCGGGGCGTTCTCTTCAAGGGCGGGGCTCATCTCGACGCCCTGGCGTCGGTACAGGCGGTCGCTCTGGACAAGACGGGGACGCTGACGCTGGGCCGCCCCGAGCTCGTCGATGTGAAGGCCGTACCCGACGTCGTGGGGTCCCCTTCCCTCGTGGCCGCTGCCGTGGGTGCACCCGACGATCCACCGGATCGCGACACCTCCCGCGAAAACGAGCTGGTGCGCATCACTGCGGCGGTGGAGGCGCTCTCCGAGCACCCGCTGGGCGATGCCATCCTCAAGGCGGCCGAGGCTCGTGGACTCGAGCTCCCCGCCGTCAGCGACTTCCGGGCCGTGGCCGGTCGCGGCGTGGAGGGCTCGGTGGAGGGATCGCGGGTCACGGTGGGCCGCAAGTCGTGGGTGGAGGAGCAGGTGGGGACTTCCCTGCCGCCTGAGCTCCACGCGTGGGCGCAGCACGAGCAGCGGCTGGCCGCGACCCCGGTGTTCGTGGCCGTGGACGGTCGCCACGCCGGAGCGCTGGCCATCGCCGACCGACCTCGTCCCCGGGTCCGGCAGGCCATGGACGCGCTGCGAAGCGCAGGCGTCCGGCATCTGGTCATGCTCACCGGCGACGACGAGGCAACCGCCCGGGTGGTGGCTACCGAGGCCGGGATGGACGATGTTCACGCCGAGCTCTTCCCCGAGGACAAGAGCCGGGTGCTCGAGGAGCTGCGCACCCGCTACGGGCCCGTCGCCATGGTGGGGGACGGTGTCAACGACGCCCCGGCGCTGGCGGCAGCCGACGTGGGTGTGGCCCTGGGTGCCGCCGGTACCGATGTCGCCCTCGAGACCGCCGACGTCGTGGTCATGGGCGAGGAGCTCGAAGAGCTGGCCCACGCAGTACGCCTCGCGCGCCGGGCCCGCACCGTCGTGCGTCAGAATCTGGTCTTCGCCGTGTCCGTCATGGTGGGGCTGGTCATCCTGGCCCTGGGCGGATGGATCGGGCTCACCGCCGGCGTCGTCGGTCACGAGGGCAGCACCGTGGTGGTGGTCTTCAACGGTCTGCGCCTCCTCCGGGACGCGTAGTCCTCCATGCGGAGCTTCCGGGGGAGACCCCTCGCTTCAGTCCTCCTCCAGAATCGGCGCCAGCGACCCGGAGGAGATCACCGCGGCGAAGGAGCGGACGGTCGTGCTGGCCAGCGCGGCCACGGCTCGCGCACCCGCTTCCATGGCCGTCCGGGGAATCCGGAGCTTGAAGCGGACCTCCGACGTCGCCTCTCCGGGCCGTCGATCTGCGTCGTCCAGCCGAAGGCGGAGGGTGATGGGGGTCCGGTACCCCTCCGGGAGATGGCGTACCGCGATCTCGGTGAGGGACTTCAACGTGGCATGGACGTCTTTCAGCCCGTCCAGGGGAACCAGGTCCACGACGAGGGCCAGGTTGCCGGAGAGGCCGCGGGACGTCTCGTCCAGGAATACGTCCACGCTGGCCCAGTCCGGACCCGAAGGCGCGTGGAAGAAGAGGTAGGCACTCCGGGTGGAATCGCCGGCCCAGCGGCCCTCGAACTGATGGCTGGTGGTCTTCTGGAGGCCCGAGAGCCCCCAGCCGGCCGCCTCGACGCCCTCTCGAACCGCCTCGATGAGGGGTTCGAGCGTCAGGATGGGCCCCACTTCGGGCGGGCTCACGGACCGGACCCCGCGACCCGCGGAATCCAATCTTTAACACGAACAAGATCGAGTTGACACACGTCCGAGAAATCCAGAAATTTCAATAGTTTATCCCTCCCGCGCACCTGTCCGAACGGCCACGCACGGAGGATTCCCAGGAGCATGAGCATGCATACCGAAGTCAAGGAGCGCGTCCTGCGCAAGGCGCTGGAGTCCAGCGGCCAGCGGTTCACCGAGCAGCGCGCCGCCGTCTTCCGCTTCTTGACGTCGACCGACATGCACCCGTCGGCGGACGAGGTCTTCCTGGCCGTGCGCCGGAAGCTCCCCGGCATCTCGCTGGCCACGGTGTACAAGAGCCTCGAAACCCTCGTGGGCTGCGGCCTCGCCGTCAAGCTCACCTACAGCGATGGCTCCGCGCGGTACGATGGGCGCACCGACCCCCATCATCACGCCCGCTGTCTGTCCTGCGGGAAGGTCCTGGACCTCTCCGGGGCGCTGCCCGATCAGCAGCTCGAGGCGCTGCGGGAGAACGTGGAGGGGTTCATGGTGACCGGCTACCGGCTGGAGTTGTCGGGATACTGCGGCGAGTGCGCACCCGGGAGACCCGCTTCGGCCTGATCTCCACCGAGATGGTCTCACCGACTCCGACGCAAGAGAGCGCCCCGGACCCGCCCCGCGGGTTCCGGGGCGCCTTTCGTTCCGACGGCGCGACGCGGGAGCGCTTCTCGGGCGCATCGGGTCCATTCCGTCTGGCCCCCCTGGCCGTGGCCACCCCCGCCGACGATGAGGACGTGGCTACACTCCTCCGGTGGGCAACGGAGCGGGGCATTCCCCTCATACCCCGTGGCGCCGGCACCGGCATGCCCGGGGGCAACGTCGGCCCCGGCGTCGTCGTGGACCTCACGGGCCGTGCCCACATCGCCCTTCATGAGGATCGACCCGGGCTCCTCTCGGCAGGCCCCGGGGCCACGGGCGCCCGTCTCGATGGCGAGTCCCGGCACGCAGGGTTCTTCTTCCCCGCGCTCCCCTCCTCGGCCGACCGGTGCACCGCCGGGGGTATGGTGGCCAACAACGCGGCGGGCACCCGTACCTTCCGCTTCGGAAGCACCCGAGCGTGGGTGGAGGCGCTGGAGGTCGTTCTCGCCGACGACGGACCCGTCACGCTCCGACGCGGTGGCCCTGCGCCCCCGGTCTTCGGCCGGCTCCACCGGGAGCTGACCGCGGCGCTGGGGACCTCTGCGCCTCCATCATGGCCCCGGGTGCGTAAGAACTCCTCCGGATACGCCCTGGACCGCTTCCTCCCCTCGGGCGACGCCGTCGATCTTCTCGTCGGCAGCGAGGGGACGCTGGGCCTGGTGACCGGGGTCACCCTCAGGACCGCCCCGCTCCCCCCCGCCAGGGCGGTGGCCCTCCTCCCCCTGCCCACGCTGGACGCGCTGCCCCGGGCCGTGGAGACCGCGGGCGCAGTCGACGCCTGGGCCTGCGAGTTCTTCGCCCGCCGCTTTCTCGAGGTGGCGGACCTGCGGCAGGACGACGAGGTGGGTCCGCTGGTCGGGGAAGCGCCGGCCCTGGTCCTGGTGGAGCTCGCCGGTGACGCAGGCTCCGTGGATCACGGCGTGGCGGCCCTCGCGTCGCTCGCTCGCGAGCTCCAGGTCCGCTTCCGGTCGTCCCGGGATGATGAGGAGATGGCGCGGCTGTGGTCCATCCGCCATGCCGCAAGCCCCGTGATCCAGGCCCGGGCGTCCGAGGGATTGGTCTCCATGCAGTTCATCGAGGACTCGGTAGTGCGCGCCGACCGGGTCCCCGACTACCTTCGGGGACTCGAGGAGATCCTGGAAGGAGAGGAGACCGACGCCGTGATGTTCGGCCACGCCGGAGACGGCAACGTGCACGTGAACCCCCTGGTGGACGTACGCCGGTTCGATTGGCGGGACCGTGTGGAGCGCATTCTGCATGCCACGGTGGAGCTGGTGGCCGGCCTGGGCGGGACCCTGTCGGGTGAGCACGGCGACGGCCGCCTGCGCGCTCCGTTCCATGCGCGCATCTGGGGGGAGACGCTCGCCGCGGCCTTCGGCCGTGTGAAGTCGACGTTGGACCCGGCCGGCATCCTGAACCCCGGGGTGGTGGTTCCCCTCCCGGGTCAGGACCCCCTGGCCGGCCTCACACCGGAGCCGCGAGGGAGATGATGCGTCGAGGCGCCGGTCTCCTTCTCTCCGCCCTCTCGGCGCTGGCGCTGGCCGGAGCGGTCCGGGCCCCTACCGAAGGGGGCTCTCTGGAGACCGACCGACTCGGGACCACGCTGACCCGCCTCCTCCATGGCTATCGCTGGCGGAATGCCGGGTGGAGCGTGCTCGTGGTCTCCCTCGACCGGGGCGACACCATCTTCGCCGAGAACGCGGACTCGCTGCGCGCTCCGGCGTCCAACATGAAGCTCCTCACCAGCGCGGCGGCCCTCGAGGAGCTGGGACCGGACTTTCGCTTCCGCACCTGGCTGGTGAGCCGGGGCGACGTTCGCGACGGCGTGCTCGGAGGGGACCTGGTGGTGTACGGGACCGGGGACCCGGGCATCTCGGATCGCTTCTACCCGTCCAAGACCACGGTCTTCGAGGAGCTCGCGGACCAGTTGGAGGCTCGGGGCATCCACGAGATCTCGGGCGACCTGGTGGGGGACGCGTCCTACTTCCCGGGGCCGTTGCGGCCCGAGGGCTGGGACGTGCACGACCTGGACGACCACTTCGCCGCGGCGGTCTCCGCGCTCTCCTTCAACGAGAACGTGGTGTCGCTGCGGGTCGAGGCGGCGCGGCAGATCGGGCTCCCCCCCGCGATCCATTCCATTCCCGATCACGCAGGCCTGGACATCGTGAACCGGGCGGTGACGGTCTCCGGCTCCGGGAGGGTCTTCATCGGCCGGGACAACCCCATGGCACCCATGGTGGTGGAAGGCCGCATCCGGCGTGGAGGCCGAGACGTGTGGCGCCAGATCACCGTGTCCGATCCGGCAGCCTTCACCCTCTCCGTCTTCCGGTCGGTGCTCGAGGCGCGGGGCATCACCGTGCGCGGTGGCGACCGCGTCGTCCGGCTCCCTGCCGCGTCGGAGGTAGGCGGCGCACACATCGTGGCGCCCACCCTGGACCCGGCTCCGCGGACGCACATCCTGGCCACTCATGTCTCCCCACCGCTGCGCGACTACCTCGCCGTGGTGAACAAGAAGAGCAACAACCTCTTCACCGAGCTCATCTTCCGGACGCTGGGCCGTGCGGCGGGCGGGCACGCGAGCCCGGCCGCGTCGGCCAGGCGGGTGCAGGAGAACCTGAATGCCATGGGCGTGGACACCCGCGGTGTGATTCAGCTCGACGGATGCGGGCTTTCGGCCGGGAACCGCGTTCGCGCAGCCACGCTGGTGAGCGTGCTGTCCCACATGGCCGAAAGCGACTTGTGGAGCGAGTTCTGGGCGACCCTGCCCGAAGCGGGCAACCGGCGGGAGCTGTCCCGCATGTACCGCACCGCGGCTGCGGGGAACCTCCGGGCCAAGACCGGCACCATCGAGGGCGTGTCGGCCTTGAGCGGCATGGTCCAGTCTGCCGACGGGGAGCGCCTGGTGTTCTCCATCCTGGTGAACGGCACCCCGTCCACCTCCGGCGCCAAGGGCATAGAGAACCGGATCGGCGCCCAGCTTGCCTCCTTCACGCGTGGCCTCGATGCTCCCCCACTCCACCGCGTGGCTCAGCTGCCCCCGCCTCCCATCCCCTCCGATTCGGGGGGCCCCTCCCGTCACCAGGTGCAGACCGGAGAGTCGTTCGACGGCATCGCCCGGCGTTTCGGGGTCAGCCTCCAGGACCTCCTGGACGCCAATCCCGAGGTGGAGCCCCACAGGCTCCGGGCCGGGGCATGGATCGTCATCCCCCCGACACGGGAACGGGCCGGCGCCGGCTCCTGAGCCTTCGCGCAGGCCCTGGAAGCGGTCCCTCTCGCGGACTCAGGCCACGTCGTCCAGGATCGCGACCACCTGCTCCATCTCCTCCACCGTGTTGTAGACGTGGGGAGCGAAGCGGATGGCGCGCTCCCGGACGGCGAAGGTCACCCCT
>JASFRY010000121.1:0-9712 GCA_050114675.1 Gemmatimonadota bacterium
AGCGAGGCTGTTCTGGGCCTGAAGCACGGCGACGCGGGCGCGGCCCACCTGGACCTCGGCCTGACCCACGTCGATGGGGGTGGCCGTTCCCACCTCGAGACGCCCCTGGGCCAGGCGGAGGTTGAAGCCGGCGCTCTCCTGCTGCTGGTCGGCCAACCGTACGGCCTCCTTCTGCCGGAGGACCTCCAGATACGCCTTGGTCACGTCCCGGACCAGCGTCGACTCGGTGGCCCGGATCCGGGCGGTGGTGGCCTCCCGCTGGGCCTTCGCCTGGGAGGGCCCCACCAGGGTGGCGAGACTCACGTTCCATCCCAGGGAGATCCCATAGCTCGACAGGTAGTACGAGGGGAGGTTGCCGAAGCCGAGGTCCCCCAGGGTGAGGGTCCCGAAGCTCTGCTCACCGGCTCCCTGCCACGTCACCGACGAGCGGGCCGATGCGGACGGGAGGAGCTGGCCATAGGCCTGGCGCACATCCCAATCTGCCTGCTCCTTGTCGTTGGTCGCCTGGAGGTAGGTCGGACTGTTCCTGCGGGCGATGGATATGGCGTCGTCGAGCGACAGCATGGAGGGGACTCGTTCCTGGGCTCCCAACGCGTGCGTCGCCAGGAGCCCCACCAGGGCCCACGCGCCTGCGCGCATCCTCATCCTCTCTACCTCCCCTGGACTTCCGTCATCTGGACTTCGGTGGAAAAGCGCCGACTGTCTGCCCGTACGCCATGCTTGGCACGGGGGTTTCGGCGATCCATGAGGCACTACGGGTGGAGGGGCGCCCCCCTTCAAAGGGGACCGGTGCCGTTCAAAGCTAACCGGCAGCGGATTCCCACCAAGACGTGGGTTGCGCGCGCTATCCCACCAGGTCCTTGCGCTGGGCCACATACGCCCGGGCCGGGACCTCCACGCGGAGCACCCGACCCTGGCGATCGAACCAGACGGTGCGCGTATCGGCCCCGTTCTCGAAGGTCACGCGGCGAGCGGGGACCGGGGTCGAACCGATGCGGATCTCCACCGAATCGGACGCCGTCGCCTTGAGCTGGAACTGGCGACGCGTCCGGGGCTCGATGACGGGGACCTCCTGGCCCGGGTCCACGCCGTGGAGGAAGTAGTACTGGTGGGCCACGGCCTCCTCGAGAATGCGGGTCTCCGCCCTGGCCAGGAATTCCCGTTCCTCCTCGCCGGCCGCGGTGCGGATGCGCGACACGTATCGGCGTCCCGCCAGGGCGAGGCTGAGCTCCTCCGACTGGGCGCCGGAGACCTTGAGCTGATAGCTGGACGCGGCCCCATCGGGAGGGACGGTCTGGAGCAGGGGGCGGAGCTCGACGGTGCCCGAATCAGTCTCGAGGCTCACCACCGCGTTGGCGATTACGATGGCGTCCCCACCCATGCCTGCGCGGCGGATGGTGAACTCCTCGGTGCCGGCCGGCCGGCCGTGGACGGTGACGTCGAACGTGCCTTCGTCCACCATCACGCTCTGGGCCGACACCCCCACGGGCAGAACAGCGGGGAGGAGGAGGGCGAGGACAGCGCGACGGATGAGCATGGCACGCTCCATGATCTTGGGCGGTCGGGCCTCTTCGGGCTGGATCTCGCGTCTACCCCGGCGAGGGGCATCCGGTTCAGCCGGAAGGAGCGGAGAGGGCCTCCACGAGGGTGTCCACCCAGCGCCGGAACACGGCACGACCCTTCTCGGCCGTGGCCAGGCTTGGACGACCCACCAGTCCCCGCGAGTCCGGCGGGGGTGTGGGCACACCTCCCCGGGTGTATCTTCGCATCGAGCGGCCTTCCGGGACGAAGTCCGTGGCTTCGTCGCGCCTCACCCGATCGGGTGCCAGGTGGAGGAGCAGCGAGGTCTCCATCTCGCCGCCGTGCTCTTTCGTCGGATCACCCTCCAGGAGGTCGGACACGTCGATGCGATGCAGATCGAAGACGGTGGTCACGGAGCGGGCGGTGAGTGACAGGAGGATGGCTTCCACGTGAGGCTCGTAGCGGTGGGCCGTGATGAACACGAACTCGGCGACGCCGTGATCCTCCCACCGTGCCAGCAGCTCGTTGAGCGCCCGGTGGAACGTCTTGCGCCGAAGGCCCGCCGTGCCCGCCCATGGACCTCCGCCCAGGGTTACGCCGTAGCAGAAGGTAGGAGCACGCAGGATCCGGAGGGTGGAGGACAGCGCCTCCGCCACGGCCGTCGCGATGAGGGTGTTGGCACCCAAGGGCAGATGGGGTCCGTGCTGCTCCAGTGCGCCCACCGGCACCAAAAGCCGGGGATTCCGGGCCAGGATCCGTCCCACCTCCGGCCAGGTCAGCTCCTCAAGCGCGTATGACGTCACCGTCGCACTCCTCCTGGTCGTGGCCCCAGGTCACCGCCGCCGCGGGCTGGCTCGCTCCCTGGCTCGGCGTGGCGGCCCTGGGCATCTGGGGCGCCGCACCGGGGGGAGCAGCTCTGGTGGTCGCTTCCGCCGGCCTGCTGGCGGCCGTCGTGTGGGGGCGGAGTCGGACCCGATCCTGGGCCTTCGGCTCGATCCTCCTTCTGGTGGGGATCCTCGCTGGATTCCTCGCACAACGCCAGGTGGACCGGGTCGCGGGCGACTGGTCCGGCTACTGGGCGCAGCGCGAGGACGCGGTGGGGCAGCGCCTGAACGACGCCCTCGAGTCCCGGCTCGCCAGCGCGGAACAGGCGGCGGATGGGCTGGGGGCGGTCGCCTCGAAGGAAGGCGAAGAGGACGTGCGCGACGCCGTGGCGCGCATCCGGCGACGCTTCGACGTCACCGCGCTGGCGCTGTACCGGCCCGACGGCAGCCTGGAGGCGTGGGACGGCTCACATCGGGGCAAGGTACCCGAGGAGGTCAAGCGGGGGCTGCGGTCCTACGCCTACGGAGACCTCCCCCTCTTCGGGTACCTGTACGTGACGGCTCCGGTGGCCGACGTGGGCACGGCGGTGGCCGCGATCCTCCTTCGAACCGATCTCCCGGGTCCCATGGGTGCCCACGCCGGAGACTTCGCCACCGCCTTCCGGAGGGAGGTGGGGGAGGGGATCCGCATCGTGCATCCCGGGACCGCCCAGGCCGAGGGCGGGTGGGACCTCACGGTGGGGGACCGGACCCTCTTCACGGTGGTCCTCGATCCTCCCCGGCCCGCGGAGCGGGTTTCCGAGATCCTCAACCGGTGGCGTCTCGTCGTGTCGGGCCTCGCCCTCGGCGCGTGGCTCCTCCTGGCCGTGGGCGGGCCGCCGCGCGTGGCTGCCGGCGCGGCTGCGGGCCTCAGCCTCTTCTTCCTCGCCGGCGTGCTGCCCTTCCAGGAGATCGGGCGCCTGGCGCCCTTCTTCGCGCCCGGTCGCTTCGTGCTCCCGGGCCCGCTGCCCCTCTCCCTGGGGCGCCTGGCGGCCCTGGCGCTGGCAGCCGTCACCGTGGTGGCCGTCTTCCCTCGCCCTCGCCGGCGCCTCTCGCCGACGGCGGCCGGGGTGGTGGGGGCGCTCCTCTTCCCCCTCTTCCTGGCGTGGATGGCGCACGGCCCCGCGCCTGAGGCCCTCGCCAACGGCGCCTCGTTCTGGGTCGTGTACCAGGGAACGGTGACGATCCTCCTCACCCTCCTCACCGGGACGCTCCTGGTCTTCGCCCCGGCGACGGCCGAGCGCCCCGTTCTCGGCGGCTTGGCCGTCGGCATCGGCACGGTCCTGGCCGTGGCCACGGCGGCCCTGGTCTGGATGCGCGGAGGCGCTCCGGTATGGTGGCCCGCCCTGTGGGGCTTGGCCGTGGGACTCGCCGCCGCATCCATGGGCGCGTGGCCCGGCTGGCAGCGGTCCCTGGCGTCGTGGCTCCTGGCGGCGGCGGTGGCCGGCTCCGCGGCGCTTCCCATGGCCTGGTCCCATCGCGTCCAGGCGCGGATGGCGGTGGCCGGGGCATACCTGGATCGTCTGGCGGCTCCCGACGATCCGGCCCTGGAGCGGGCGCTCTACCGGTTGGGCCGGGGTGCCGACTCCCTCTCACGTGCCGACGAGCGGGGGGTAGATCTCCTGTACGGTGCATGGCGGGAGAGCGGACTCGCCGCCCTGGGAGAGCCGGCCTGGCTCACCCTCTGGTCCACGGCGGGGATTCCCGAGGAGGAACTGCGCGTGGGGGTGGCTGAGCGGCCCGTGGTGGCGAGCCAGGTCCAGGAGGACCCCGGGCCGGCCCGGAGCCTCCGGATCATCCGTTACAACCAGGACGATGCGCGCTACGTCCTGCGGACCACGCTGGCGACCGGTGAGATCCTCACGGCCGCTGCGCCGCCGTTCGCCGACCCGGCTTCCCGGGCGCCGCTCAGCCCCCTCCTGGCCGGAGGAGCCACCCGGGAGCCCCACCCCTTGACCCTGGTCCCCGTGGCCGCGGAGAGCGGCCCCAACGGGGTGGAGAGCGGCGTGCGGTGGGTTCGTACGCCCCTCGGGTGGCAGGGGGAGCGCCTCCTGCGCTTCGCCAACCAGGCGATGTACCGGGCCCACTACGACGTGGCCCTCCCCGGGGGGCTCGTCATTGTCGCCCGCGCGACACTCCTCCTCCTCCTCAACGCGATCTTCTTCTTCCTGTTCCGAGCGGCCGGCCGGAGCTTCCTGGGAGATGCCCTGCCCAAGGACCTGCGGTGGTCGGGCCTGGTGATCTCCTTCAGAGCCCGGGTGACGCTGGCCCTCTTCGGGTTCTTCGTCCTCGCGATCGCCATCTTCGGTACGCTGGCCTATCGGAGCATCGCAGGGGCGTCCCACCGGGCGGCCGAGGTGCTGGCCGAGCGTGTCGCCGAGGACGCCTCGGGCCTTTACTTCCAGATGGGGGGGAGGATGCAGGCCCTCTCCCGCCGCGTGGGCGTGGAGCTCCTGGAATACCATGGCGGCGAGCTGCGAGAGGGCTCGGTGGAGGAGCTGGTGAAGCTCGGCCTGTACGAGGGTTGGGTTCCCATGAGTGTCTTCACGGCGCTGGGCGGCCTGGAGGACGTCCGGAGGTCTACCGAGGCCAAGCTGGGGGGATGGCAGTACGTGACCTCGTACCGGCGGCTGCCCGACGGCGACATCCTGGCCGCCCAGGTCCCCCTGCAGGCCGGCGCCACCGCGATCCGCTCCGCCGACGTTGCCGAGATCCTGGGCTTCGCCGTGGTCCTCGGCGGGGTGCTGTCGCTGGGGTTGGCGCTCCTTGTGGGACGTGCCCTCACCCGACCCCTGCAGGCCCTGCACGTGGCGTCGGAGCGGGTGGGTGCCGGAAACCTGGGCCTGCGTCTGCCTTCGGATCGTGCCGACGAGTTCGGCTCGGTCTTCCACGCCTTCAACCGCATGGTCGGACGGCTTCGACGCGCGCGGCGCCAGCTCGTCCGTACGACCCGCCGGACCCAGGCCATCATGGAGGAGGCCGCCGTGGGGATGGTGGCCCTGGATTCGAGCGGGCGCGTGACGTTGGTGAACCCTCGGGCCGAGGGCCTGCTGGGGACCGAGGTCCGGGTCGGCGATCCGTTCCCCGCCCGGGGGACGCTGGGCGAAGAGCTGGCCCAGTGGCTCAGCGGGTTCATGGCCTCCGACGACGACGAGTCGGACGCCGAGCTCCACTCCGGCGCCCGCCGGTTCCGGGTGAGGGTCCGCCGTCTCGGCTCGTCCTCCTCTCCGCGGGGAGCCGTGGTGGCCCTGGAGGACGTCACCGACGAGCTCCGGACCGAGCGCGTCCTGGCCTGGGGGGAGATGGCGCGTCAGGTGGCCCACGAGGTGAAGAACCCCCTCACCCCCATCAAGCTGAGCGTCCAGCACATTCGAAGGGCATGGGAGGATCGGCGTCCCGATTTCGACTCCATCCTCGTGCGCAACGCCGACGCCATGCTGGTGGAGATCGACCGGCTTGCAGCCATCGCGCAGAGCTTCTCACGCTTCGGCGCCCCGGCAGGGGCGGGAGAAGTGCCGCTGGCGGCGGTGGACCTGGGCGCCGTCGTGGACGAGGTGCTGGCCCTGTACGGGGCTTCCGACGGTCCGGTCCGCTTCGAGCATCGTGTGGACAGGGACCTGCCGGCGGCGCAGGCCAGGGTCGCCGAGGCGAAAGAGGTTCTGGTGAACCTGCTGGAGAATGCGCGGGCGGCGTGCCAGGATGGAGGCACGGTCAACGTCGAGGTGTTCGCGGACCAGGCGGGGTCGATGCTGGTGCTCCGTGTGCTCGACGACGGGGCCGGGATCCCCGAGACGCTCATGCCCCGCGTCTTCGAGCCCCACTTCAGCACCCGCTCCACCGGGACGGGCCTGGGTCTCGCCATCGTGCGACGCCTGGTGGAGTCGTGGGGAGGCGCCGTGTCCCTGGAGAGCACCGTGGGTCGGGGGACCACCGTGACGGTACGGCTGCGGGCCTGGCGTTCCCCTGCTCCGCCCATGGCGGAGTGACATGGTGGACCGGGTCAAAGGGGTGGCGACGCCCTCGTAGATCCGACATCTTTGGATGCTGGGCGGAACCTGCCCCACCTGCTCCGCCCCTCCGAAGGGTCCGCAGGACCCTGATCACATGGACCCAACCCCGGCGGACATGACGAACATCGCGGCCGAGCCGAGAGAGAGACCGACCGCCCTTTCGTTTTCCCATAAGCACATTTCCAGGCGCAAGGTGAATCCGAGCGAGCTGGCAGACTGGTTGGAGGAGCGGCTGCCCCGGCTCGCCGACCGCTGGTTGCGCGAAGTCCAGAGCCGATACGACGAGCCCTCCAGAGGTGTGAACGGCCTTCTGGAGGAGTTCCTCACCACGCTTGTATCCTTCCTGCCCGGCATGCTCGGGCCCCACCGGGACCAGGTGGAGCCCCTCTGGCTTCGGGCCTCCGAGCTTTTTGGAGCTATCGCGGTGCGCCGCGGGCTCGCCGCGGGCGAGGTCATCGAGGAGTTCCAGATCCTGAGAGAGGGGGTCATCCGCCTCCTGTACCAGGAGCCACCCCTGGAAGGCCGCGCCCGGCTGTCCCTCCGTGAGGTCCTGCGGCTCAACCGCGCGCTGGATGCGGGGGTGACCCACGCCAGCGTGGGACACACGGATGCCCTCTTCTTCTCCCTCTTCGAGGGCTCGGGCATCTCGGACGCGCCGCCTGCCGCCAGCCTGATGGAGGAGGTGCGGAACCAACTCGACGGCCTACGCGCCGAGCTCAGGGAGGTCCTGGGCTGGGTGCCGGGCGAAACGCAGGAAGCCGAAGCCCCGGAGGGCTGATCACGGACGCGCATCCGACATCGGTGGGAGATCTGCCGGTCGAGGAATTCCGACGCCTGGCCCACGAGGTGGCAGACTGGATCGCCGACTACCTCGAGGGGGTGGCAGATCTCCCCGTCTTTCCCGCCGGCGTCCAGCCCGGGGACCTTCGCCGCGCTCTGCCGTCCTCGCCTCCTGCCCGTGGCGAGCCCATGGACGACGCGCTGCGGGACTTCGAGCAGCTGGTGATGCCGGGCGTGACCCACTGGAATCACCCGTCATTCTTCGCCTATTTCGCCATCACGGGGTCGGGGCCGGGCATCCTGGGAGAGATGCTGGCGGCCGCCCTCAACGTGAATGCCATGGTCTGGCGGAGCTCGCCGGCGGCCACCGAGCTGGAGGAGGTGGCGCTGGATTGGCTCCGGCAGCTGGTGGAGTTGCCCGAGGACTTCGAGGGCGTCATCAACGACACCGCATCCACGTCCACCCTCTACGCCCTGGCCGCTGCCCGGGAACGGGCCTATCCCGGTTCCCGAGAGCGGGGTCTCTGGGGTGAGCCTCTCGGCCGGGTCTACGCCTCGGAGCACGCCCACTCCTCGGTGGAGAAGTCGGTGCTGGCGCTGGGATTCGGGAAGGTGGGCTTCCGGGCGATCCCCGCCGACGAGACGTTCCGGATGCGCCCCGACGCCCTGGCCGAAGCTCTGGCCGAAGACGTGGCTGCGGGCATCCGGCCCGTTGCGGTGGTTCCCACGCTCGGCACCACCTCCACCACGTCGCTGGATCCGGTGGAGGAGCTGGGTCGTCTGGCACGCCGCCACGGAGCCTGGCTCCACGTGGACGCCGCCTACGGCGGGCCGGCGGCCATGGTGCCCGAGGTCCGCCGGGCATTCCGGGGCTGGGAGGAGGCCGACTCCATCGTCCTGAATCCCCACAAGTGGCTGTTCACGCCGGTGGATTGCTCGGTTCTCTACTGCCGGCATCCCGAGGTGCTCGTGCGGGCCTTCTCTCTGGTGCCGGCGTACCTGGAGACGCCGGAGCAGGACCGGGTCCGCAACCTCATGGACTACGGTGTGGCCCTGGGGCGTCGCTTCCGAGCCCTGAAGCTCTGGTTCGTCATGCGGGCTTTCGGAAGGGAGGGGCTCGTGGACCGGATCCGCGCCCACATGGCGCTTGCGCAGCGCTTCGCGTCGTGGGTGGACGAGGCGCCGGGATGGGAGAGGGTGGCGCCGGTACCGTTGGGCCTGGTGGTCTTCCGCTATGCTCCGGACGGTGTGAGCGGGACCGACCTGGATGTGCTGAACGAAGCGATCATCGAGGGGGCCAACGGAACGGGGGAGATCTTCGTGGGGCCGACGCGCCTCGATGGCCGGCTGGTCATCCGCCTGGCCATCGGGAACCTGAAGACGACGGAAGCGCACCTGGAGCGCGCCTGGGCGCTGCTCCGCGAGGTGGCGGCCCGCGTGGAGGCCTGACCGAAGGAAACGCCCCGTGGCGTCTGCCGGCCGTCGTTCCCCCCGGGGCGCTCCAGCGCCGCGTCGCCCCGAGGCGGACGGCCCTTCAGCGCGTCAGGCGGTCGATGTGGTCCTTGCTGGGCCTGGCCAGGGACATGACGGCCACGGTGGCAATGCCCGCCGCCCCGGCCCAGATGGCCTGGGCGGTGAGGAGGGCCAAGGTGATGACGAGCAGCCCCGCGCCCTCCTGGATGGCGAGACCCAGCAGCCGCAGGCCGAGATACCGGCGGACGCGCTCGGTGGGCACGAGGGAAGGGGCGGCCTCCTCGCTGCGGCGGATCACGGCGATGCCGGCGCCCAGCAGGACCACGGCCAGGGCGGTCGCCCAGGTGAGGGCTCGGGCGGGAATCGCCGACGTCGGTTGGATGCCCACCACGGTCACCACCACGTAGGTCACCGCGGTGTACGTGGCTACGCCGCCCACGAGGGCGAGCCAGAGAACGGTGTGCACGCGCAGGAGGTCGTCGGGGCTCGGGTCGGGCCGGTGGTTCGCCATGTCTCCTCTGGGGTCCTCGGGCCGAGGGTCGATGGGGCCAATGATGACCCTGCGGGCGTCACGCGAAAAGGGGCCGGGAGCCTGGCTCCCGACCCCTCCCGGTCGGCGCTGCCCCCCGCACCGGCATCCGCCGGGCGAGGGTCGACGGATCAGGCCAGCTCGCGGATGGCCTTCACCAGGTCCGCCATGGACTGCTTGGCATCGCCGAAGAACATGAGGTTGTTGTCGTTGTAGAAGAGGTCGTTGTCGATCCCGGCGAAGCCCGGCGAAAGCGACCGCTTCATGACGATGGTCCGACGGGCGTTCTCCACGTCCAGGATGGGCATCCCCGCGATGACGCTGTTGGGATCGTGGGCCGCCGGGTTGCACACGTCGTTGGCGCCCACGATGAGCACCGCGTCGGTGTTGTCGAAATCGTCGTTGATCTCGTCCAGGTCGTAGAGCTGGTCGTAGGGCACGTCGGCCTCGGCCAGGAGCACGTTCATGTGCCCCGGCATACGGCCGGCCACCGGGTGGACGGCGTACTTCACGTCCACGCCCCGGTCCTCCAGCAG
>JASFRY010000122.1:0-9663 GCA_050114675.1 Gemmatimonadota bacterium
ATGGACGTGGCCGAGGTGGAGCGGTGGCTCGCGCCCAACCTGGGCTACGATCCGGAGAACGAGCGATGAAGGCCTTCCTGGATTCGGGCCGCGTCCACCTCTTCGACGGCGCCATGGGCACGCTGCTGTACAGCCGGGGCGTCTTCGTGAACGTCTGCTACGACGAGCTCAACCTGTCCCGGCCCGAGCTGGTGCGTCAGATCCACGAGGAGTATGCCGCCGCCGGCGCCGAGGTTCTGGAGACCAACACCTTCGGCGCCAACCCGGTGAAGCTGTCGGCCCACGCCCTGGAGGAGCGCACCGAGGAGATCAACCGGGCCGCGGTGGCCGTGGCGAAGGAGGCGGCCCGGGGTCGGGTCCACGTGGCCGGCGCCATGGGTCCGCTGGGCATCCGCATCGAGCCATGGGGTCCCACGTCCAGGGAAGAGGCGGAGGCATTCTTCAGCCGGCAGGTGACCGGACTCCTGGAAGGCGGCGTGGAGGGCTTCGTCCTGGAGACGTTCTCGGACCTGCAGGAGCTCACGTGCGCCTACAACGCGGTACGGAGTCTCTCCGACCTCCCCGTCGTGGCCCAGATGACCGTCGGGCAGGACGCCAAGACGTCGTACGGCACCGACGCCCGTGCAGTGGCGACCGCGCTGAGCGAGCTGGGGGCCGACGTGGTGGGCCTCAACTGCTCGGTGGGGCCGGCGGTGATGCTGGACGCCATCGAGGAGATGGCCGAGGTGACCGAGGCACCCCTTTCGGCCCAGCCCAACGCCGGGCTGCCCCGCACCGTGGGCGACCGGAAGATCTACCTGGCGAGCCCCGAGTACTTCGCCCAGTACGCCCGACGCATGATCGACGTGGGCGTGCGCTTCGTGGGCGGCTGTTGCGGGTCGACGCCGCAGCATATCAAGCGGATGCGCGACGCCGTGTCATCGGTCCAGCCCCGGCACGCCACGGTGACGGTCCCGACGATCCACGCCGACCAGACGCCCCTGTCCGACGCCGTGGCGATGGAGCGCCGGTCTGCGTGGGGCCGGAAGCTGGCCCGGGGTGAGCCCGTGGCGTCGGTGGAGATCCTGCCGCCCCACGGGTGGGACCGGAGTCGGATCGTGGGCCCGGCCCGGGAGCTCAAGGTGGCCGGCGTGGACGCCGTCAACATCGTGGACAGCCCCCGGGCCCAGAGCCGCATGGGCGCCGTGCCCGCCGCGCTCATCGTCGAGCGCGAGGTGGGGATCGAGACCGTGGTCCACTACACATGTCGCGACAAGAACATGCTGGGCATGCTCTCGGACCTCCTGGGCGCCGCTGCCGCCGGGCTCCGGAACGTGCTCCTGGTGAGCGGTGACCCGCCGACGCAGGGCCCCTACCCCGACACCACGGCGGTCTTCGACATCGACTCCATCGGCCTCACCAACGTGGTGCACGGGCTGAACCTGGGCACCGACCCCGGCGGCTCCTCCATCGGCTCGCCCACCGAGTTCGTCATCGGCGTGGCCGCCAACCAGGGCGCGGTGGACCAGGAGCGCGAGGTGCGCCGCTTCCGGTACAAGGTGGAGGCCGGGGCCGACTTCGCCGTCACCCAGCCGGTGTTCGACGCCGAGGCGCTGGAGCGCTTCCTGGAGCAGGTGGACGGGAGCCGCATCCCGGTGGTGGCGGGGATCTGGCCGCTCCTGAGCCTGCGCAACGCCGAGTACCTGGCCAACGAGGTGCCCGGCGTCATCGTCCCCGAGGGGGTGGTGGAGCGCATGCGCCGTGCCCAGGCGTCGGGGGAGGCGGCGGCCCTCACCGAGGGCGTGACCCTCGCCTGCGAGATGATCGAGGTGCTTCGGCCCCTGGTGCAGGGCTTCCACATCAGCGCACCCTCGGGGCGGGTGGACGTGGCGCTCCGGACGCTCCGGGAAGGGGGCGTGCGGGCCACGGCGTGAAGGAGGCGCCGCCACGGGACGACACCTGCCGGCACGTCGGAGCGGGGGCGCCCGGCGACCACTCCCCTCGCGAGCGCCGCTACACCCGCTCCAGGATCCTCCGCAGCCGCGCGCCGGCGCCCCGGCTCCCCAGGTTGCTCACGTAGACCTTCTCGGCGCCCACGCGGCGCAGCTCCCGGATGGTCCGTGCGCAGATCTCCTCGGCCTCCTCGCCCGCCTCGAACTCCCGCGTGATCTCCTCGGCCGGCACCGGGAAGAAGTCACCGAGCAACGAGAGCGTCCGCGGGTTGGCGCTCCGGTAGAAGAAGACCCCGAAGACCACGGGCACGTCGGCGCCCCGTCGCCGCAGCTCCTCCAGAAACGCCTCCACGGCCCCCAGGCTGTGGTGGGACACGATCTGTCCCAGGGCGAAGTCGACGTAGGCGCCGTCGTCGGCCACGAAGCCCACCTGGCGCGCCGGATCCTTCAGGGGATTCACCCACCCTCCCAGCGCCAGGTCCCCCGCCCGCTCCCGGATCATGGCCCGCAGCTCCCGGGAGTGGGGGACGCATCGCGGCGGCCCCACGCTCGTGTCGCCCCCCAGCACCGTGAGGGCGTCGTACCCCTGGGAGGACGCGCGCCGCGCGAACAGGAGGCAGTAGTCCAGGGCGTGCTTGCACGTGAGGATGGGCACGATGAGGCGGCGGTCCACGTCGTCGCCCACGTTGCCGCCCACGTGGGCCAGGTTCTCCTCTTCCGAGGCGCCCACGGCGTTGTCGGTGAGGAACACGAAGAGCTCCTCCCGGGTGAGGCGGTGCAGCGTGTGGTGCAGGTCGATCCAGGCCGACATCCCCTCGCGGGCCTCGAGCCCGCTCCGGGGAGGGCGCAGCTCCACCGAGACCAGGGGGCCGGGCTCCCGAAGCCGGCGAACCAGGAGGCTCCCGGCGCCAGGGGCGTCGGGGAGAGGCGTCATGTGCGCGCCCCCACCATGGCCTCCACGTCGGCGGGGGCGGTGGGGAGCGCCCCCGTGAGGTTCTCGCAGCCGTCCTCGGTGACCAGCACGTCGTCCTCCACCCGGATGCCGGTGCCGGCGAAGGCGGCGGCGCCTCCCTCGGCGTCGGGGCGCACGTACAGGCCGGGCTCGACCGTGAAGACCATGCCGGGCTCCAGCGTACGGGACGCCCCGCGGCGCGCGTAGTCTCCGGGGTCGTGGACGTCCAGGCCCAGCCAGTGCGAGGTCTGGTGGGGGTAGAAGGCACGGTACGCGCCCGTCTCGATGAGCTCGTCCGCGTCGCCGGAGAGGACCCCCAACTGCACCATTCCGTCCACCAGGATCCGGAGCGCACGGTCGTGGACCGCACCGATGGTGGTGCCGGGCCGCACCATCGCCACGGACTCCGCCCGAGCCCGGTCCACCACCTCGTAGAGGTCCCGCTGCGCCGGCGTGAAGCGCCCGCTGACGGGGAACGTGCGCGTGATGTCCCCCGCGTACAGGGCGCGCTCTGCTCCGGCGTCGAGGAGCACCAGGTCGCCCTCCTCCATGACGCGACTGTTGGTCACGTAGTGGAGCACGCAGGCGTTGGGGCCGGACCCGACGATGGTCTCGTACGCCGGGCCCGAGCCTCCGCCTCTGCGGAACGTCGCATTCACCTCGGCCTCCACCATCCACTCCCCCACGCCGGGTCCCGCCGCCGCCATCCCGGTGCGGTGGCCTTCCACGCTGAGGACGGCGGCCTGACGGAGCCGCTCGATCTCGTGAAGGTCCTTCCGGAGCCGCATCTCGTCGAGGATCTCACCCGGGTCCACCAGGGCCCGGGGCCCCGTCCCGGTGCGGGGACCCCGGGAGCGGGCCCGGGCCAGGGCGCCGCTGACCACCGCCTCGACCTCGGTGTGCCTGCCCAGGCGGTAGTAGATCCGGTCGGCCGAGTGCAGGAGGTCGGGCAGGCGCCGGGACAGCTCGCTCATGGGATGGACCTCGTCGGCGCCGAAACGGTCGGCGGCGGCGTCCGGTCCCAGCTGAGGTCCCGACCAGAGCTCGACGTCGGGGTCGCGCGCCCGCACGAAGAGCGCGAAGCGCGGCTCGTCGCCGCCGAGGAGCACCGCCACCGATCCGGGCTCGCTGACGCCCGAGACGTAGAAGAGCTCCGAATCGGGGCGGTAGGGGAGCTCCGAGTCCCTGGACTTGAGGTGCTGGACGGCAGAGGGAAGGACCATGGCGCCGGCACCGAGGGCCTCGAAGACGGTCCTGCGCCGGTCCTGGAAGACGGAGGCGGGAACACCCGCCGCGGGGTCTGCGATGCTCATGATGGAGAACGTAGCCCGGGGGGCCCCCGAGGCGCACCCCGGGGGTAACGCGGGACGTCTGGAGGGCGTATCCTAGACGTATGGTACGCCGGCTGCTGTGCTCGCTCTTCGCGGTTACTCTGATGGCCGCGCCGGCCCGTGCCCAGGTGGTGCGCGGCGTCGTGGCGGAGGAGGGCAGCAGCAGCCCCGTCACGGGCGCCATGGTGGTCCTCCTGGAGCTGGACGGCACCCTGGCCCGGCGCGTGCTCACCGGCGATGACGGCACGTTCATCGCCCGGGTGGACCACCCCGGAGTCTACGTGGCGCGCATCGACCGCATCGGATACGAGAGCACCACCTCCGAGCGCTTCGACGTCCCGGTGGAGGGCACCTTCCAGCGGCTCACCGTGCCTATCCGCCCGGTGGAGCTCGTGGGCCTGGACGTGTCGGGATCCCGGCGGTGCGAGGTCCGGCCCGAGGAGGGGCGGGCCACCGCCCGGGCGTGGGAGGAGGCGCGCAAGGCCCTGGAAGCCGCCGCCTGGACGCTGGCCTCCGGCGCCTACCGGTACACGCTTCTCCAGTTCACCCGCACCTACGAGCCCGATGGGCGCACCGTCGTCAACGAGCGACGCAGGTTCATCCGGGGCACGGGGCAGGCGCCCTACGTGAGTCTCCCCGGCGAGGACCTGGTCGAGGGAGGCTTCATCCGGAAGAACGAGGACCGGTCCCTGACCTACTACGCCCCCGACGCCGAGGCCTTCCTCTCCGACGCATTCCTGGACACCCACTGCATGCGCCTGGACGAGATGGAGGACGGCCTGCTGGGGCTGTCGTTCGAGCCGGTCAAGGGGCGCCATGGCTCCGACATCGAAGGGACGCTGTGGATCGAAGCGGCCACGGCCATGCTGCGGCGCCTGGAGTTCCACTACGTGAACCGCCCCGACCAGTCCGACGTGGGACAGGCCGGCGGCGAGGTGCAGTTCGGACGCCTGCCCAACGGTGCCTGGATCGTGAAGAAGTGGTTCGTGCGCATGCCCATGCTGGTCGCCAACATCGCCAGGTCACGGTACTACGTGCGCGGCTACGAGGAGCAGGGCGGCGGCGTGTGGCGCGTGGTGGACCACGAAGGCTCGACGCTCATCGAGGCCGCGGGCGCGACCGTGTCGGGGCTGGTGGTGGATTCGGCGGGCACGCTGGGACTCGCCGGCGCTCGCGTGGAGGTCCCCGACGCGGGCGGGAGCGGCGTCACGGCCGCGGACGACGGGAGATTCCTCCTTGCTGCCCTTCCGCCGGGACCCGTCTCGGTGGTGATCCACCACGCCTCTCTGGATACCCTGGGGCTGGGGCCGACGCATTTCATGGTGGACGCCGTCGGCGGCGAGGTGTCCACCGTGCGCCTCCGGGTCCCCGGCGTGGGGGAGATGCTGCGGAGCGCCTGCGCCGAAGCTCCTCGGCCCGACGGCCCCGTAGCCATCGTCCTGGGACGCATCCGCAGGGGCGACGTTCCGGCGGAGGGCACCCAGGTCAGGGTCGCCTGGCTCGGGCCCCGCGCACGGGCGTTCGACTCCAGCACCTGGGCGGCACCTCCCGGAGGCTCGGGAGATCGCCCGACGTGGTCGGTGGAGTCGGGCGCGTCGGAGCGCTTCACCTACCTGCGGACCACCCTGGACAACCGGGGTATCTTTGTGCTTTGCGGTGTGCCCAGGAACTCCCAGCTCCGCGTGGAGGTCTCTCCCGAGAGTCCCCGCCCGGTGGTGCGGACCGTGACCATCACCCTCGGCGACGCGTTCGTCGTCACGTCCCTGAGCCTCGACGAGGCAGGAAGCCCTTGAAACGACGAGACATCCTCCCCGTCCTGGCCCTGGCGGCCCTTCCCAGCGCGCTCCAGGCCCAGGAGAAGCCGGATTCCGCCGTAGCCCTGGAGCCCGTGGTGGTGCGCGTGCTGCGGAGCACCACGGGCACCGGGAGCCCCTACGCGGTCTCGGTGGCGGCGGGTGAAGAGCTGACCCGCGCCAATCCCGGGGCGTTCCTGGAGGAGACCCTCCGCTCTCTCCCCGGCGTGCAGATCCAGAACCGCTTCAACCTGGCATCCGGGGAGCGCCTCTCCATCCGCGGCTTCGGGTCGCGCGCCCAGTTCGGCATTCGCGGCGTCCAGGTGCTTGTGGACGGCATCCCTGCAACGCTCCCCGACGGACAGACCTCCATCGATCACCTGGATCCGGCGACGCTGGGCCGGGTCGAGATGCTCCGGGGCCCGGGCTCGGCGCTGTACGGCAACGCGGCGGGAGGCGTGCTCCACTTCGAGTCGCGGGCCCCCGCACCGGGTGGGCCCCGCTTCCAGGCCCGGACCGCCACAGGCTCCGACGGACTCCGCACCTACCTCGCCGGCGTCACCGGCACGGCCTCGGGCGTGGGCTACCGGGCCACGCTCTCCCGCTTCACCTACGACGGCTTCCGCCGGAATCCGGTGGCCGACGACGGCAGCACCTACGGACGTCAGAAGCGCACCATCGTCAACGGGATCTTCGACTTCGCCCTGGGCGAGGGACAGCTCAAGGTGGTGGCCAACGGCCTGGACATGGCCGCCGCAAACCCGGGCTCCCTCTCGGCCCAGCTCCTTTCGGAGGGAGACCGGCAGGCCTACCGATTCAACGTGATCCAGGACACCCGTGAAGACGCGCGCCAGGGCCAGCTGGGCGTGACGTGGACCGGCACCCTGGGCGCCCTGGACGGCGAGGTCTCCACCTGGGGGATCCGCCGCGAGTTCGAGGGCCGCATCCCCTCGGACGTGCTGGGCTTCGACCGGAACGCCGGCGGCGTCCGCGCCCTTTTCCACGGCGAGCATGAGACGGCATTGGGGTTGGTGTCCCTGGGCGGGGGGATGGAGGCGGAGCTCCAGAGCGACGACCGGCACGAATGGGCCAACGAGGGCGGGGCCAAGGGAGACCTGTCCCTGAGCCAGCAGGAACGCGTGCGCGACACGGGGCTCTTCGCCCAGGCCCGTCTGGAGCTGGGTCACGGCTGGTCGGTCCTGGGCGGGCTGCGCTACGACCGCTTCCGCTTCCAGGTCGATGACCGCTTTCTCACCGACGGCACCGACGACTCGGGGGTGCGGGTCATGCACGCGGTGAGCCCCTCGGGAGGTTTGGTGTGGGAGGTGGCCCCGCGGGTGGAGCTCTTCGGCTCCGTCGGGTCCTTCTTCGAGACGCCCACCACCACCGAGCTGGGCAACCGTGCCAGCGGCGCGGGCGGGTTCAATCCCGACCTGGACCCTACCCACGGAGTGAACTACGAGGCGGGCGTTCGGGCGCGGGCGGGCCGCAGCTGGAGCGCGGAAGCCACCCTCTTCCGCGCCGACCTCCGGGACGAGCTGGTCCCCTTCGAGGTGCCGTCCACTCCCGGCCGCACCTACTACCGGAACGCGGGGCGCTCCCATCACCAGGGGTGGGAGCTCCTGGTGGAAGGAAGTCCCACCGACGCCCTCTGGACCCGTGTCGCGTACACGCGGGTGGACGGGCGCTTCGACGCGTATGCCACCGAAGGCGGCACCTTCGACGGGAATCGCATCCCGGGGCTGGCCCCGTACCGGGTGGACGGCAGCGTCATGCTCCGGCAGGGCCCCGGCTACGTGGAGCTCCGGGGGCTCTATCAGGACGCCATGCCCGTGGACGACGCCAACGAGAACCGGTCGCCCGGCTATTTCCTGGCCGACGTGCGGGCCGGGCTCGACGGCGTATCGGTGGGCGGCGTCACCCTGTCGCCCTTCGTGGCCGTGGCCAACGCCCTGGACCGGCGCTACGTGACGGCGGTCGTCGTGAACGCCTTCGGGAGCCGCTTCTACGAGCCTGGACCGGGTCGGACGTTCGAGATGGGGGTGGCCGCCACGCTGGGCGGGTGAGGGGGGCGGCGGTCCGAGGGCCCGAGCCTCGCGCCGGGTGCTACTCCCTGGCCGGCGGCGTCCGGCAGAGCGACAGATCCCGCACCAGGGCCAGGGCGTTCACCACGGGCCGCTCTCCACCCTCCTCCGACGGTCGGTTCCGGGGGATGCCCCCGATGACCATGACCGACGAGCCCCCGCCGTCCAGGTTGATCGCCTCCCGGGCGCCGAAAGCCTCCAGGAGGGCGGTCAGCTCCGGCAGCGTCATTCCCACCGAGTAGGGTGGCTGCCGCCCGTCCACGACCACCAGCCAGAGACGCCGGGCCGCCGGATCGTAGCCCACGGCCGTGCGGGGGTGGCGCGACGCGGCGAAGCCCGGGCGCTCGGACACGCCCAGGTCCCCCACCCTGCGGCCCCGGTCCAGGAGCTCGGGGTAGCCTCCCACCACCTCGGTGCTGTCGTCCGCGCTCTCCAGGGGAACGGACCAGCCGGTGGTCAGGCTGTCCCCCGCCACCTGGGCAAGACCGACCCACGGCTCACGTCCCGGACGCCATGCCAGGGCCGGGCGGGATCGCGCCGAGGTGACCTTTCCGTCCACGACCTCCGAGCCCAGCGTCCTTCCCTCGGGGGTGAAGAAGTCGGCGTTCACCGCGGCCAGGATGCCCCGGGTGTCCCGGGCCACCATGGAGGTCACCGGCTCGTGCCCTTCCCCTCCCCCTTCCCTCGCCTGGGCCTGGAGGATCCGGAGCGCCAGGTCACAGCGGGCGAAGTCCGCCTCCACCACGTGCACGGCCCAGGGGCCCTCGCCGGACCAGAGGTACCGGTACCAGACGCCGGCACCCATGCGTGCGCTCCGCACGGTGTCGGGGTGGAGGAGCTCCGTCACCGCCGACGGAATCCGGTCGGCCAGGCTCGGCGGCGTATCGGGTGGAGCGCACGCGGCGGCCAGCAGCGTGGCAGCCGCCAGGCCCACGAGGGTCCGCCACCCGTGGACCGTCCTCCGCAGTCTGCCTATACTCCGGCTCCTATGGACCGTCCCATACGATCTTCCGGACGCGCCCTCCTGGGCGCCGTGGCCCTCGCCCTGGCCGCCCTGGTCCTTCCCCTGCGCCCGCTGGCCGCCCAGGGCACGGGAACGGGAAGCAAGGTGCGGGTGGGCGTCACGTTCGGCGGCATCAGCACGGTGGGCCTCTCGCTGGAGTTCGTGAACGAGAACACCAGCTTCGACTTCACCGTGGGCACGTGGTCGTTCCGAGACCTGAGCGTGTCGGCGGTGGTGCGGCAGTACTTCGGGACGGGCAACCTGCTCCCCTTCGTGGGCGGGGGCCTCTGGATGGTCCTGGCCTCTCCCCCGGGGGACGGCGGGCAGACGGGCTTCGCCGCGGTGCTCCACGCTCCCGTGGGCCTGGACTGGCAGGCGGTGGACGACCACTACCTGGGAATCGACATGGCCGTGAACCGGGCCCTGTGGGTGCGCAGGACCGACCCCGAGGACGATCTCCCCCTCAACAAGAGGCTCGTGCCCCTCCCCGGGGTCTACTACCGCTGGGGCCACTAGCAGATCGCCGACAACGCGGAGCACCCCGCCACCGGTGCCGGCACGCGGGTACC
>JASFRY010000123.1:0-9564 GCA_050114675.1 Gemmatimonadota bacterium
GTGTGTGGTGAGGGCACCCCGACCCGGACCGATCTCCAGGACCTCGTCGTCGGGCCCCGCGCCGACGGCATCCACGATCTTCCGCTGGAGGTTCGGGTCCACCAGGAAGTTCTGTCCCAGCGAGCGCTTGGCCCTGTGGCCTCGTCGCTCCGTCATGGCCGGGTGCCTGCCGTCCCGAACGTCAGGGGTGGACGACCGGCGGTGGCGTACGGACCACCAGGGCCGTCCGGTCATCGCCCTTGATTGGGGGCTCCGCGGCGTTGGTGAGATCGAAGAGCTCGTCCACGATGAGGTGCACCGGGCTGTGGCGCAGGTGGATCACCGTGTCCAGGACCTTCTCCTCGCCGTCGTTCCGTCCGGCAGAGGCCAGCGTGTCGGACAGGCCGTCGGTGAAGAGCAGCAGCAGATCGTCCCCGGGAAGCCAATCGATCTCCCGCTCCCCGTAGGCGTCGGGACCGGCAAAGCCCACGGGCGGGTCCGTGGCCAGGAGGCGATCCAGTCCCCCGTCCTCGTGGAGAACGAAAGCGTGGGGGTGTCCCGCGTTGGAGAAGGTCAGGCGCCGCCGCCCCGGATCGAGCACGCCGTAGAAGACCGTAAGGAACATCTCCGTGGTCTCCAGCTCGTCCCGCAGCGCGTTGTCCAGCCCCTTGAGCACCTTGGCCGGAGAGTCGTGCTCCCGGGCATAGATCCCCGCCGCGCTCAGGGCGAGCGTCATGATGAGCGCCGAGGGGAACCCGTGCAGCGAGACGTCCCCCAGCATCACCCCCACCCGCCCCCCGGGCAGCTTGAAGAGCTGATAGAAGTCACCGCCCACCTGCTCCGCCGGCGAGACCCGGGCCGCCGCCTCGGCACCCACGAAGCGCTCCGCCACCGGGAGCAGCTTCTGCTGCAGGTCGTGGGCGAGCTCCATCTCCCGGCCCATGCGCTCCCGGGACAGGCTCTCCTCGTGGAGACGCTTGTTCTCCAGGGCCGATCCCACCTGGGAGGCGATGGCGGCGAGGAGCTTCTGGTCGGCGGCGCTGTACCGGTCATCGTCACGCCGACCGATGAGGTTCATGACCCCCAGCGTGCGGGATTCCCCCGAGGGCGGCGTGTAGCGGATGGGAACCGAGAGGAAGGAGTCCCCCTTGAGGCCCCGTTCCCTCTCCTCACGGCTGGGGGTGCGGGACGCGATGACGGCACGCTGCTCCCGGAAGACCATGGACGTGACGGCGTCGGGATCGTCGGCCGGAATGGGACCGCTCATCCCGTCCCCTCCCACCGCCGCCGTGAGGTGCAGCGCCTCGTCCTCGGCCTCGTAGAGCCAGAGGGATCCACGCTTGGCCCCCATGACGTCGCACACCTCCCGGAGGATGACCCGGGCGGCGTCGTCCATGTGGAGGATGGACCCCAGCGTCTCGCTGATGGAATAGAGGAGGTGGATCTCCTCGTAGCGCTCCGAGAGCTCCACGGTGAAGAAGCGCATCTCCCGGGCGGCCTCGAAGGCCCGCTCCAGGGTGCGGGAGAGCACCGTGGCCACGGCATCGGCGGGTGCCGTCGGACTGGCGACGACCTCGAGCTCCAGCGCCCCGGCGTCACGGAGAACCACGGGGACCCGGGCGCCCGCGGAGTCCGCCGAGCCGTCCAGGCTGGGCGTGGCGTACACGATCTCTGCGGCCGCACCCGGCTCAGTCGGGGGGACCACGAGCCTCAGCTCGATCCCGAACGCGGCCTCGAAGTCGGCCAGCGTCTTCTGAACCGGATCCGGCAGCGTCCCTGGGACGAGCCGATCCGGGCTGATCATGCCTGGGCGCCGCCTTCCAGCGCTCGAGGGCCACCGGGTTCGAGCCGGAGCACGAGGGTCACCTCGTTGCCCCGATCGTTGAAGGACACCTCATCCAGAAGCTGGCGCATCAGGAACAGCCCCCGCCCACCCGGCTTGAGCAGGTTGTCGGGCGTCGTGGGGTCCGGCACCCCGCTCGGGTCGAACCCGTCGCCCTGATCGATGATGCGCGCCTTGATCTCGCTGTCGGCCAGCGTCACCTCGACGCGAACGCGCTTGGACGGGTCGTGCCCGTTGCCGTACAGCATGGCGTTGGACAGGGCCTCGGTGAGGCCCACGCGGAAGTTGAGGCGCAGGCGACTCGCGTACACATCACACGCCTGGCACCGCCGAACCACGTACTCGACCGCGTGCTCGATGGACCGGATGTCCGTCGGCAGCTCAAGGACGAGATCGTTTTCCATGCGGTTCTGCAAGGTCAGGAAAGGCTGGGAGGTCGGCCGAAGGATCAGAAGCCCTCCATGGCCTCGTCCTTGGTGTCCGTGATCCGGAAGAGGGTATCGAGCTTGGTGAGCTCGAAGAGCGTCCGGAGATCCTCATTCAGGCTGGAGAGCCGGAGCTCTCCGCCCTGCTCGCGGATCTTCTTGGACAGGCTCACGAGCACGCCCAACCCCGACGAGTCGATGTACCCCGTGTTGGAGAAGTCGATGACGAACTTCCTGTCACCGCCCTCGAGGTGCTCGAGAACCTTCTGCTTGAGTTCCTGACGGTTTCCGACGATGAGCTGACCTTCGACTTCGACGAGGGTCACGTCACCGTTCCGCGACACCTGAAAGCCCATTCTGTGTTGCTCCCCTGTGGGGGTTGAGGGATCCGGGGCGCCGCACCGTCGGGCGGGCGCTCGAGCACCGGAACAGCCGGCTAATCATAAAAAGTGAACAAATGTGTAGGCAAGAACAACGAGCCCGGCGGAAATTCAGCCTCCCAGCTTGTCCCGGAGCTTCGCCAGGACCGGGGGCGACACGAACCGGGAGACGTCGCCACCGAGGCTCGCCACCTCCCTGACCAGCGACGACGACAGGAAGGAGTAGTCCACCTCCGGCGCCAGGAAGACGCTCTCCAGCTCCTCCCACAGCTCGCGGTTCATCTGGGCCATCTGCAGCTCGTACTCGAAGTCCGAGACCGCCCGGAGCCCCCGGATGATGAGGCGGACGTCCCGCCGGCGTGCGAAGTCCACCAGCAGCCCCTGGAAGGACTCCACCTCCACGCGCGGTTCGCCGGCGAAGACCTCCCGGATGAGGGCGACCCGCTCCCCCACGGGGAACAGGCTGTTCTTGGCCTGGGTCGAGGTGTGCGCCACGGCGATGATCAGCTTGTCGGCGATGCGGAGCGTCCGTCGGGCGATGTCCTCGTGGCCCCGGGTGATGGGGTCGAAGGAGCCCGGATAGACGGCGACGACGCGATGGGTGCTACTCATGGCAGCGCACGCAGAAGAGTGACGGCGGTGTCCCCGTAACGGCGGGTCCGTTCGTCGGGCCCGAGGGAGATGGATTCCCGCCAAGGATGCTCCACCCAGAGCTCCCGCGCAAATGGAAGCGCCCGGTACGCCTCCACCAGGCGCTGGGCGTCCCCGGTGCCGTAGGGGGGATCGGCCAGGGCCACGTCGAAGGCCTCCTCCCCCAGGCGCTCCAGATAGCGGAAGACGTCCTCGACGACGACCGTAACCCGCTCGCCGGCCTGACAGAGGTCGATGTTGGCCTCGAGGACCCTGAGGGCACCGCGGGCACGTTCCACGAAGACCGCGTGCTCGGCACCGCGACTCAGCGTCTCGAGTCCCAGGGCGCCCGAGCCGGCGAAGAGGTCCAGGATGCGGAGGCCGTCCATGCGCCCTCCCATGGCCGACATCCAGGCTTCCCTGACCCTGTCGATGGTGGGCCGCACGTTCCGGCCCTTGAGGCTCTTGAGGCGCCGCCCCCGCCACGCGCCCCCGATGATCCTCATGGGCGAGCCTCCCCGCACGGCCTCATGTCCAGGAGTTGGGCCTGGGCTCGGGCCACGCCCCGCCACTCGTTGCGCTCCAGCTTGAGGAGGACGTCGTACGCTCCGCCGTCCAGGGATTCGGGCGGGTGGGCCGCCGCCAGATTGAAGCCGATCCCATCCACCGCCGCGGGGCCCACACGGAGCGAGACCTTCAGGTGGGCGTTCTTGAGGACCCGTGGCCGCTCCAGACGGACACCACGGGCGAGGAAGATGGGCCGGGGGTTGCCCATCCCGTGGGGACCCAGGTATTCGAGCCAATGCGCCAAGCCCAGGTCCACCTCCGGGAGTGAGATCTCCAGGTCGGGCCGGAGGCGGGGATGGAGGTCGTCGGCCTCGAGCCGGGCCCGGGCCTGGGCGTTGAAGGCATCCCTGAAGGCCGGGACCGCCGTCCGCGCCACGTCCAGGCCTGCCGCCTGCCGGTGTCCTCCGAAGCGCCCCAGATGCTCCCGGCAGGCCGCCAGCGCCTCGTAGAGGTGGAAGCCGGGAATGGAGCGGCCGCTCCCCCGCCCTCCGTCCCCGTCCAGGGCCACCAGCACCACCGGGCGGTGGATGCGCTCCACCAACCGGGAGGCCACGATGCCGATGACACCGGGATGCCATCCCTCGGAGGCCAGCACCACGCCGTAGTCCCGCTCCGGCTCATAGTCCCGGGCCAGGAGCGCTACGGCCTCGTCCAGGGTCCGGCGATCCTCGTCCTGGCGGGTCCGGTTGATGTCGTCCAGGGTGCGGGCCAGCACCCGGGCCTCCACCGGGTCGCCGGTGAGGAGAAGGCGCAGCGCATCGCTGGATTCGCCGATGCGCCCGGCAGCGTTGATCCGCGGCGCCACGACGAAGCCGAGCTTGCCCGCCGTCACCGAGGCCGCATCCACGCCGGAGACTTCCAGGAGAGCGCCGAGCCCCGGCACGCGGGTGTGGGCGAACCGGCGCAGCCCGAAGCGCACCAGCACGCGGTTCTCTCCCTTCAGAGGCACCAGGTCGGCCACGGTCGCCAGCGCCACCAGGTCCAGCAGCTCGTCCAGGAGCGCCGCTCCCCTGCCCAGCTCCCGCGCCACGAGCTGGGCCACCTTGAAGGCCAGCCCCGTCCCGCACAGCCCCTTCTCCGGATAGGGGCAGTCCGGACGCTGGGGGTTGACCACCGCACGGGCGGCGGGGAGCTCGCCGGCCACCGTGTGGTGGTCCGTCACCACCACGTCCACGCCCCCCGCCATGGCCCGGGAGACGGGCTCCATGGCCACGGTCCCGCAGTCGGCGGTGACGATGAGGCTCGCCCCCGCGGCCTCGGCCGCCCGGAGGCCCGCCGCGTCGAAGTCGTATCCGTCGCGAATGCGGTGGGGCACGAAGGGCACGACCCGCCCCCCCACGGCGGTCAGGAAGCGCGTGAGGAGCGCGGTGGCGCAAATGCCGTCGACGTCGTAGTCGCCGTGCACGAGCACGGTCTCGCCGTCGTCCACGGCCCGGGCGATCCGCCGCGCCGCGACGCTTCCGTCGGCCAGCATCGCCGGGTCGTGGAGGTGCTCCAGAAGCGGGCGCAGAAAGCGCTTGGCGGCCTCGGGCTCGGCGTAGCCACGGCCTGCCAACACCGCGCACATCGTAGGAGGAAGGCGGAGGGCTTCGGCCAGGGCGCCCACCACCGTCGGATCGGTGGACGGAGGAGGGGACCAGCGCGGGCGAGGCGGGGCGAGCCGGTCCCGGGCAGAAGGGGTGCCGTCGAGAATCACTCCTCGGCGGCGACCTCGGACGGAGCTTCTTCCTCGGGGGCGACCTCGGACGGAGCTTCTTCCTCGGGGGCGAGCTCCTGCGCGGACGTCTCCACGGCAGCCTCTGCGGCCTTGCCGGCGCCGTCTCCCTTCCCGGTCTTCGGGCTGGGCGCGGCCAGGATCACGCCACACGCCTCACACCGGATGAGGGATTCGCCATGTCGGATCTCGTTCTGGAGCTGGAGCGGCACCATGCCGAAGCAATTGCCGCACGCACCGTCCTGCGTCAGCTCGGCCACGGCCCGGCGCCGGCCACCTCCCCGGATGGCGTCGTAGAGCCGCACCTCCCGGGAATCCATGTGCTCGACGAAGTCCTCGCGCTCCTCCTGGAGCTTCTTCAGGTCGCTCTTGGCCTCGTCCCGCTCGGCCAGGAGCTCCTTCATCTTGGGCTCCACCTGGGCCCGGGCCTCGGCGAGCCCCTCCTCCAGCTCCTCCATGCGCTCATCGAGCTTGCGGATCTGGTCCAGGAGCGTATACGCCTCCTGTTCATCGCTCTGAAGCGCACGCTTGACCATGTCGAGCTCGGCGCTGACCGCCGCCTCTTCCCGGAGGTTGCGCACGCCGCCGAGACGTTCCTCGAGCCGCTTGACGCGGCTCCGTTTCTCCTCGGACGAAAGCTCGAGCTTTCGCTCCTCCAGCTTCATCTCCTGGAGGCGTTTGCGGGTGTTGTTCACCTCGCTCTCGAGAACGAGAGCGGGTTCCTCGACCTCCTCGAACCGGGGATCGAAGGCTCGCACGTGCTCCCGTGCGGTGTCGATCCGGTCGTCCAGGGCCTGGAGTTCCTTGAGTGCTGTCCGAGTTTGCTCCGTCATTGATCCTACGGGTTCGAGTTCGAATCACCGCGCAGCCGGCGGACCGCGCTGCTCCAATCGTCCGGCGCCAACGCCCGGCGCTCCCGGGAGAGGCGCATCTTCTCCTCCATCAGGGTCCGCTTCTCACCCTGATCCGTCGCCCGTTCGATGCGACGGTCGAGCTCCTGGACACGCCGGTCCAGCGCAGCCACACGGATCCGCGCCACCGCGTCCTCGAAGACCCTTCCCGCGTGGGCGATCTCCTCGGGGTCGGCCAGGAGCGCCTGAAGACGCTCCGCCGCGACCGGATCCATGGACCCGGGAGGCGATCTGAGGTCGGGCTCGTGAAGGAGCGCTTGAAAGATGGCGCGGTAGGCCGGATCCACAAAGTCCTCCGCCCCCAACCGCTCTCCCGCCCGCTCCACGTAGTCCGCGCTCTTGGTCATCAGAAGGAGGAGGGTGCGCTCCGCACCCAGCTTCGGCAAGCGTGGGGAGGGGCCGGGCATCGGCGGAGGACTCTCGGACCGGGACCGGGACGGCCCCGACGGGGCTCGTCGCAGCTCGGCTTCCAGTGTCTCGCGGCGCACGCCCGTGCGGTCGGAAACCTTCTTGACGTAGATATCCTTCAGCGCCGGATCCGCCGCGGCGCGGAGGGTGGGCAGCAGCCGATCCACGGCCTCGCGGGTCCGCTCGATGGTGGAGAAGTAGTCCCGCTCCTCCAGGATCTGGACCTTGCGGTCCAGGACGTCCACGGCGTCGTCCAGATGGCCCCTCAGCGCGTCCGCCCCCTCGCCCCGCACCACCGTGTCCGGGTCCTCCCCGGGAGGAAGCGTCGCGACGGCGGGGTGCAGTCCCTCCTCCAGGAGGGTATCGCCGGCGCGGAAGGTCGCCTTGAGCCCGGCGGTGTCGCTGTCGAACAGGAGGACCACGCGCTGAGCGTAGCGCCCCAGGAGCTTCGCCTGCTCCGGCGTGAGGGCCGTTCCCAGCGGCGCCACCACGTTCTCGAAGCCGTGGGCTGCCAGCGACACCACGTCCATGTACCCCTCCACCACCAGGGCGCTCTCCTCGCGCCGGATGGCGTGGCGGGCCCACGAAAGACCGTAGAGGATGCGGCCCTTGTGGTAGATGGGCGACTCGGGGCTGTTGAGGTACTTGGGGGTGTCCTTCCGGTCGCTCTCCAGGATCCGCCCCCCGAACGCCACCACCTTTCCCGACAGGCCCTCGATGGGGAAGATGATGCGGCCCCGAAAGCGGTCGTAAGGCTCCTCGGACCGCTCGCTCCGGTTGAGGAGGCCCACCTCCAGCATGAGGTCGTCGTCGTAGCCCAGCCTGGCCGCCTGGTCGCGCAGCCCCCGCCACTCATCCGGCGCCCACCCCAGCCCGAAGCGCTCCGCCGTCTCGGCATCGATCCCCCGGCCGTGGAGATAGGCCCGCGCTGCCGAGCCCGTGGCGTCGTCCAGGAGACGCTCCCGGAACCACTCCCGGGCAAACGCGTTCAGCTCGTACAGGGGCCGGTTCGGGTCCTCCTCCTCCCGCGGGCGGTTTACCTCGCGTACCTCCATTCCGGAGCGCGCGGCCACGTGCTTCACCGCCTCCACGAAGTCCAGCCCCAGGCGCTCCATGACGAAGGAGAAGACGTCCCCCGACTTGCCGCAGCCGAAGCACTTGTAGAAGCCCTTGTCGGGTACCACGTAGAAGGAAGGCGTGCGCTCTTCATGGAAGGGGCAGTTGGCCTTGTACTCCCGCCCGGCCTTCTTGAGCGGCACGAGCTCGCCGATGATGTCGACGATGTCGGCCCGGGCCCGGACCTCCTCCACCACGTCGTCGGGGATCATCGAAGCGTCGCCACCGTGACGCCGGCACCCCCCTCGGTGGGGCCCCCCATGCGGTGGGCACGCACCCGGGCGTCGGCCGCCAGGAGCTCACCCACCCGCTGGCGCAGCGCCCCGGTCCCCTTCCCATGGATGATGCGCAGCTCGGCCAGGTCCTCGAGAACGGCCTGGTCCAGGGCCCGGGGAAGGGTCACGTCCACCTCGTCCACCCGGAGCCCGCGCAGATCCACCTCGGTACGGGCCTGTCCCCGCTCGGGAGCCGACCATCCCCCCCCTCGGGGCTGCGAAGCCTCCTTCGCGGGGCTTGCTCCCCCCTCCACACGCTCCAGGTCGACGAGCGGGAGCTCCATGCGTACGGCTCCGACCTCCACCAGGGCCCGATCCTCGCGCACCTCCACCACCTTGCCCTTGGCCCCGGTGGCCTGGACGCGCACCCGGTCCCCCGTTTCCACCTTCGGTACGGGCCCCCCGCGGCTCCGCGCCACGCGGCGCGCCTCCTCCTCGCTCTCCCGCGCCGCCTGCTCCACCCGCCGGCGGGCCTGGGTGGCGGCACGCTCCAGCGCCGCCTGCTCGCCGGCGGCCGCACGGACCTGGGCGATGGCCTCCTCCACCTCGCTCCGGGCTTCCATGAGGAGGCGCCGCTCTTCCTGGCGCGCTCGCTCCTCGGCGGACCGCTCGCTCTCCCGTAGGCTCCGCTCCCGGCGCTCCAGCTCTCCGCGGAGACGCTCCGCGGCCCTCTGTTCCCGCTCCAGGGCGGCGAGCCTCTGGTCGGCCTCGTGCTCCCGGCGCTCCAGACGCTCCAGGAGGTCTTCCATGCGCGCCTCGTCGTCCTCGCGGTAGCTCTCGGCCCGATCCAGCACCTCACCGGGGAATCCCCGGCGCCGGGCGATGGCCAGGCCATAGCTCCGCCCCGGCCGCCCCTTCACCAGGCGATATGTGGGCTCCATCCGCTCGGGATCGAACTGGAGCGACGCGTTGACGATGCCGCTCCCCTCGGTGTCCAGACGTTTGAGCTGGCCCAGGTGGGACGACACCACCGCGAAGGCGCCCCGCTCCACCAGCTCCTCGAGCACCGCCCGGGCCAGCGCCGCTCCCTCCGCGGGGTCCGTGCCCGTGCCCATCTCGTCGATGAGGACCATGGACCGGTCGTCGGCACCGCGCACGATCTCCGCCAGGTTGCCCAGGTGGGCCGAGAAAGTGGAGAGGCTCTCGGCGATGGACTGCTCGTCGCCGATGTCGGCGAAGAACGACCGGAAGACGGGCAGGCGGGTGTCCGGCCCCACCGGGGGGACCACGCCGCTCTGGGCCAGGGCCGAGATGAGCCCCGTGGCCTTCAGGAAGACGCTCTTCCCTCCCGTGTTGGGCCCCGACACGACCAGGGC
>JASFRY010000124.1:0-9561 GCA_050114675.1 Gemmatimonadota bacterium
GCGCTCCACCTCGGGATACGACGCGCCCACTTCTGCGAACACACGCCGCCAGAGGTCGCCCGCGTGGCGCATGGCGTTCGTCTTGTCCACGAGCGTCACCCGGGGACGGCCCCTGGACCGGGCGAACTCGAAGGCGGCACGCACGATGCGTTCCACTCCGGTGCGGGTGTTCACGTCCTCTTCGATGGCCACTTCGTGGGGCGTGCCCTTCTTGAAGACGCCCCCCATCCCCACGTACGCACCCTCCGTATTCTCCCGGAAGATCTCGAGCCGCATCGGTACCTTGACCCGCCTCAGAGGGCTCAGCTCGGGTGCCAGGAGCACACACGGTCGGTAGTTCACGTAGAGGTCGAGACGGAAGCGGAGCCCCAGGAGGATGTCCCGGGCGTGCTCGTTCCCGGGAATCCGGGGATCGCCCATGGCCCCCATGAAGATCGCGTCGAAATCCTCCGAGAGGCTCCGGAACTCGTCTTCGGTGATGGTGACGCCGTCGCGGAGGTAGCGCTCCGCACCCAGATCCCACTCCACGAGCTCGAAGTCCAGCTCTTCCACGCGGGCCACCGCCTCGAGGACGCGGCAAGCCTCACGCACGACCTCCGGGCCGATTCCGTCACCTGGAATGAGTGCGATCCGGGGCATGGGCCGAAGGCAAAGCGGTTGGAAGACGGGGTCGAACGGCCGCGGCTTCCGGATGCGGGCCTTCCCGCAGAGCGCGGCAGCGGGAGAGGAGATTAGCGCTTCGAACCGACCACCACCACCCCGCGCGCCGGGGTGGCGCTCCCCTCCACGACGAAGGGATATCGGCCGGGAGGCGCCTGGGCGAAGGAGACGACGAAGCGCGCGTCCCGGTCCACGAGGGGGGGAGACGCCATCTGGTCGGAGGCGACGAGGAAGTCTCGCCCGTCGGCCGTGAGGCTGTCCCGCTCGAAGCGCACCTGATGGATGCGCCAGTCTCCGGTGACGAACTCCACCCAAGCGTCCCGGGGGACCTCCACCGCCGAGGGCGTGGCCTGTTCGTCGTACCCTTGCACCGTGAGGGTGACCCGATAGACCACGTCGTTGTCGCCGAGCCCCAGCTCGCTGCGCAGACGCGCGTCGGGACGGTGTGCGTCGGCTTCGGCCGGGGCGCGGCGGTCACACCCCACGGCCACCGAGGCCGCCAACAGCCCCGGAATCAGAGCCTTCAGGAACCTGTTTCGGCGCCGCACGCGATGCAGAAGCGCCACTCCGGCTCCAGCTCTTCACCGCAGGAGGGGCACGGCACCACGTGGACGTCGGTGCCGCAGAACGGGCAGTAGTTCAGATTGGCTCGCTGGGGAAGCGCACCGCGGCACCACGGACACGTATCGGGGGTGTGGGGCGCCGACGGTTCTGCCCCCTCGCCCTCCGGTTCCGCCGCCTGTGACGCTTCTCCGGCGGTCCCTTCCTCGGCATCGGATGCCGGCGCGAGCTCGTCCACCGAAACCTCCGGCTCCGGCTGCGCGCCGGGGTCCGGAGCCGCGCTGCCGTTGCCTTCCAGCTTGGTGGGATTCAGATGGACGTCCACAGCGGCGAACTCCCGATAGAGACCCGTGTTGGGATTCTGGGCTTCGAGCTCATCCCGAAGCGCCCGCAGCGCGGGGTCCGACTCGATGACGAGGAACTCGCCTTCCCCGGCCAGGAGGCGAAGAAGGGCATCCTCGTAGTCCCCGTTCATCTCCACGCCGATCCGGTCCCGATGGCTGCGGTAGGGGACCAGATTCTGGTAGATCTCGGCCACGGTGAACGGACCGTCCAGATACTCGGGACGCCGGGCCCGGATCTCGTCCACCAGCGTGCGATGGAATCGGGACAGGACGTCATGCATATCGCTCATCGTTCTTCGAGACCTTCGCTCTCCAGGGTGAGCAGGCTGGCCTCCAGGGCTGCGCGCAGAAACGACTCGGGATCCGTGAACGGGATCACCACGCCGCTCTGCTCATGCCAGCGTTCGGCAAGCCGGCGCATGTAGTGGCCCAGCGTCTCGTGGGAGAAGCCGGCCCGGTCGCGCATCTGACGCACGATCTCGTGCCAGCTCCCACGAAGGAGATGGCCATCGGGCATGCGCACCGCGTGGCTTCCCTCCCGAGCTTCCCGCTCGAACAGCTCCAGCTGGCTGGGGTCGTACACCGGAGCCGCACCGTTCGCTCCCATGGCGGCCTCCACCTCGCCGAGGAGTCGATCGATGGCGTCCTCCTGGCTCTCCAGCTCCCGCAGCCTCTGCTCCCACGGAGCCAGACGGGCGTCGCCCGCCTCCAGGCTCCACAGGGCCCGCTTCAGCTCGAGGAGACGCCACACGGCCAGGGCGTCCCAGTGGTCCTGGGGCGCCACCCGCTCCAACTCCCTGAGGGAGCCTTCCCAGTCTCCCCGTTCGTAGAGCAGGTGCCCCAGATAGACCCGGGCCTCGTGGAGGTCGGGATCGAGGCGGAGGGCCCGGCGGATCTGGCGACCGGCGCCTACGTCGTCTCCCAGGCGGTGAAGCGCATAACCCAGGGACGCAGCCGCCTCCGCGCTGTCCGGACGGGACGCTGCGGCCCGCGCGAACACGTCGCGGCACTCTCCGTACATGGCCTCGCGGTAGAGGGCACGACCCATGGTGAGCATGAGCTCGACATCGTCGTCGTAGCCCATGGAGGCGACCTGGTCGAAGAGCCTCAGCGCCTGGGCGCGCTCCCCGAACCGGAGCAGGGTCTCGCCCAGGCCGACCAGCGCGTCTTCGTGGCCCGGGTCCAGGACGACAGCGCGCTCGAACGCCCTTCGCGCCCAGGCGTACTCCTCCCGGGCGAGCCTTGCGTATCCCAGGCCGATGTAGAGCTCCACGGCATTGGGATACAGCGAGAGGCCCTCCTTGAGCATCTCGAGGGCCCCTTCGTAGTCACCGTCGTTGTAGAGCTTGTGCGCCTGCTCGTCGTATTCCTCGGAACTGAGGAACCCTTCGGGCATGTAGGTCAGCTCCTTGGCCGTACCGTGTTGCCGGGTGGCCGGCGGCTTCGTCTCCGGTCACCTCCAGGCTGGCGGTCGGGCCTGCCTGATGGTGGGTCGGCACCAATGTAATGTGCCCCGACGGGCGGTACCAGCCCGCGGATGGGCCATGAAGGCCGGGGCCCTGGAGCGGGGGTGCGCATGCTACGGAACCCGCCCGTAGGCGACCCCACAGAGGGTGCACACCAGCTCCTTTCCGGCCCGGTGCAGGCGATGTCCCTGACCGTGGCGTGGGCAGTCCGGATCATCCCCGGCGCTCTGGACTTCCCGCACCTTGGCCCGCTCCGTGCGTGTCGCCTTGGGGATCTTCATCTGGTAGCGCAGGGAGGAGGCGCTGCACTCGAAGAGCGCGGTGGCGCTCCCGTCTTCGTTGGCTCGGATCCCCAGGAGCATGAGGAAGCCGTCCATGGGCGAGGGCACCTGTTGGCCACCGTAGTAGGCCTTGAGCAGCACCTTGTCGTCCTGAAGAACCATGACGCCGTCCTTCCCCAAGCGGGCCTTCGGGCGGTATGGCCTGGCCTCCGGGGTCTTCCCGGACGACGGAGACGCCTTCCTCCGGCTGGACGATGCCTTCGAGGCCGGGGATCCCTTCGAAGCTGGAGCCTTCTCGGACGGGGCTTTCTTCCGGGGTGCCTTCTTCGCCGGAGCCTTCTTTCCGGGGGCTTTCTTCGCCGCGGCCTTCTTCCCGGATGACTTCGAGGGCGTGGCCTTCCTTCCGGATGCCCTGGCGCCCGAGGATTCCTTGGAAGCCGTCTTCTTCACGGGCGTCTTCTTGGCCGGTGCCTTCTTGGCGGGCGCCTTCTTCTCGGCCGGTGCCTTCTTGGCGGGCGCCTTCTTCTCGGCTGGTGCCTTCTTGGCGGGGGCCTTCTTCTTGGCCGATGCCTTCTTGGCGGGGGCCTTCTTCTTGGCCGATGCCTTCTTGGCGGGGGCCTTCTTCTTGGCTGGCGCCTTCTTCTTGGCGGCCCCGTCCCTGGTCGTGGCCATGCGGGCTCGTCTCCTTGCTCACGCGTCCACCCCAGGACGGAGTCCGCGGCCCTCGAGACGGGCCACCCGGGGTACATCTCCAGAGGAAATTGGGCCGAAGTATAGGGACCGGCGGACTATACGCCAACCCTGTCGGGTCGGAACGGCGCCGGGAGCGGCGAGGAGGGGACCCGAAGAAACACTGAAGGGCGAAAAGCCACGGACGGCTTTTCGCCCTTTCAGCGCAGTCGATCGCGATCTATGTGGAGCGCGGCGGCCTCAGGCGACGCCGGCATCCTCCATGGTGCGAGCGGTGGTGGCTGCGCCGTGCGCGATGGCCGGCTTGCAGAACCGGATGCCGATCTCGTAGAGCTGGGTGAGGTCGGTATCGGCGAGATCCGGGTACCGCTCGCCCAGATATTCAATGGTCTCGTCCATCCAGTGCCGTTGATCATCCTCGGCGGCCTGGAGAACGCCACACCGGTTGATATGGCTGAAGAGCTCGTCACGAGCCCGATCCATGAGCTTCTCTTTACTCAAACGTTCCTCCCTGTATCCTTCGGACGCGCGCGCACGCGGGTGAGGCCTGCCCTGACCCGGGCGTCAGCCGAGTATTCTAATGGAGATGACCCTCCGGGGAAACCACGCATGAGCTCGAGACTCGCCCCCGACGCCATCACGCTGGAAGTCTTCCGTCATCTATTCACCGCTCTGGCCGAAGAGATGGGCGCTGCGCTGCGGCGCGCGTCGTTCTCACCCAACATCAAAGAGCGCCGCGACTACTCTTGCGCCCTCTTCTCTCCGGACGGCGCGGCCGTGTCTCTGGGCGACCACATGCCCGTGCACCTCGGCGCCATGCCCATGAGCGTATGGGCGGCGTTGGAAGAGCTGGGCGCTTTGGCCCCCGGTGACGTGGTCTGCCTCAACGATCCCTTCCGGGGCGGCACCCATCTGCCGGACATCACCCTCATCGCCCCGGTCTACGATCCCAGCACCCGTCTCCTGGGCTACGTGGCATCCCGCGCCCACCATTCCGACGTGGGGGGGATGTCGCCGGGCTCCATGCCCCTGGCCCAGGAGATCTTCCAGGAGGGGCTCCGCATCCCGCCCGTGCGCCTGTACACCGCCGAAGGTCGCAACGAGGATCTGTGGCGCACCCTCCTGGCCAACGTGCGCACCCCCGTGGAGCGGGCCGGCGACCTGGACGCCCAGCTCGCCGCCCTGCATGCCGGACGCACACGCCTCCTGGAGATTGCGGCCCGGCGTGGCGTGGAGGAGACGCTGAGCGCCATGGACGCCCTCATCGAGTACGCCGACCGTCTGGTGGAGGCGGGTCTCGAGCGGGTCCCCGACGGGACCTACCCTGGGGAGGACAGCCTGGAAGACGACGGCTTCGGAAGCGGACCGGTGACCATCCGGGCCTCCCTGGACGTGGCGGGCCCCACCCTGCGCATCGACTTCACGGGCACCGACGCCCAGGTTCCCGGTGGGATCAACGCGGTCTCCGCCATCACGGCCTCGGCGTGCCGATACGTGGTGCGCTGCGTGGTGGAGGCCCTCCTGGGAGAGCCGCTGCCCGCGGGGGGAGGCTCCATGTCCTCGGTGGAGCTGGTCCTCCCCGACGGCTCTCTGGTGAACGCCCGTCTCCCGGCCTCGGTGGCCGCCGGAAACGTGGAGACGAGCCAGCGCATCACCGACGTGCTGCTCCGGGCCTTCGCCGTGGCGCTGCCCGATCTCATGCCCGCCCTTTCCCAGGGCACGATGAACAACACGACGGTGGGCGGAATCGACCCCAGGACCGGGGAGCCGTTCGCCTACTACGAGACCGTGGGTGGCGGGATGGGAGCGGGGCCGGCGGGCGACGGGCTCTCGGGCGTCCACGTCCACATGTCCAACTCCCTGAACACCCCTGTGGAAGCGCTGGAGCACGCCTACCCGTTCCGGATCACCCGCTACGGAATCCGGCGGGGGAGCGGCGGCGCCGGCCGACACCGCGGCGGCGACGGGCTGCGCCGGGACCTCATGATCCTCACGCCGGCCCGCGTGGCCCTCCTGTGCGAGCGCCGGGCCGTGGGCCCCGCGGGACTTCGAGGAGGCTCCGACGGGGCCCCCGGCGAGAACGTCCTCATCCACAACGGGGTAGAGCAGCACCTCCCGTCCAAGGTCACGTTCTCCGTGGACGCGGGAGACGTGGTGAGCATCCGGTCGCCGGGCGGCGGCGGCTGGGGCGATCCTTCCCCATCCTGAACCGCACGCGCCGAGCCCATCGAATGCAGATTCTCCACATGTCGTTCTGCGAGCACGCCCAACTCCGCCCCGACGGCAAGCTCGACATCCACGGAGCCTTCTACGACCTGGCCGCGCCGGGCTTCCCGGCCAAGCAGGACGAGATGGTCCTGGCCGTGGTGATCGAGTGGGCCCCCGGCGACGGCGGGCGCTACCAGTTCAGGGTGGAGCTGCGCGGCGAGGTCGATCAGCCTTCGTTCACCGTGGAGGGGCAGACCGAGGTGAAGCCCTACGAGCCCGGAGAGCGCCCCCAGCGCACGTTCCTGGTCATGCCCCTGAAGGACATCGTCTTCCCCGAGCCCGGACCCTACCGGCTGACCGTGCGCGTGAAGGGCGAGACGGTCACGGGCCCGACCCTCCACCTGTGGGAGGTGGAGGACGAGGACGCGGCGTGAGGGCGCCGCGTCCGTGCCGGCCCGTCTTCGCGGCTCCTCCCCGCTCCGCGGCGTAGCCCTCCCGGCGGCCCCCGCTCCATGTCCCTGAAGCCCCACGTCGTCTCCCCGGAGGGCCCGGTCCTCCTGCCGGAGCGTCGCCCGCGACGGGTCTGCATCGTTCTCCTGTCGGGCATCGGCGACGTGGTCCACGGTCTTCCCCTGGCCCTGGACCTGAAAGAGCTGGATCCCGGGATCCACGTGACCTGGGTGGCCGAGCCGGCTCCGGCCCAGGTCCTGGCGCATCATCCCGCCGTGGACCGCGTCGTGGTGTACCGCACCCGCGACGGCCTCTCGGGTGTCCGGGACCTCCGCCGTGCCATGCGCCGCACCGACGCGCAGCTCACCCTGAACGTCCAGCGCTACTTCAAGAGCGTGTGGCCCACCCTCTTCTCGGGCGCGCCCGTGCGCGTGGGGATGCCCCCTTCCAAGACCCGCGACGGGGTACGCTTCTTCCACACCCACGTCCTGGCCGAAGGGCCGTGGAAGCACTCCCAGGACCTCTTCCTGGACTTCCGCTGGGCCCTGGGCGTGGCGCGGGAGGCCCCTGTCCGGTGGGAGCTCACCTTCTCGCCGGAGGAGGTGGCGGAGCGCGAAGCGTTCTTCGCGAGGCTGGACGGGCGCCCCGTGGCGTCGCTGGTGGTGGCGTCGGCCAACCCCAGGAAGGACTGGCCCGCGGAGCGGTATGCCCGGCTGGCCGACGCCCTGGAGCGGGACATGGGCTTCCAGGTGCTGCTCCTGGGAGGGCCGTCGCCCCGGGAGCGGGCGGCGGCGGACGCCATCCGTTCCCTCGCCGCCACACGGCCCGCGGACGGCCTGGGCGACTCGGTGCGCCGCCTCATGGGGCTCGTGGCCGGCTCGGCGCTCGTGGTGGCCCCGGACACCGGCCCGCTCCACATCGCCCACGCGCTCCGGGTCCCGGTCATCGGGCTCTTCGCCCACACGAACCCGTGGCGCGTGGGACCGTACCGACACTTCCGGGACCTGGTGGTGGACCGGTATACCGAAGAAGGAGCCGAGCCCGACCCGGCAGGCTATCTTCCCAAAGAAGACCGGATGGACACCATCACCGTGTCCGACGTCCTGGAGAAGGTGGAGGTGGCACGATCGACCTACCTGTGACCGTGGCGGGCGACCTGAAGACGGTGCGGACCCCCGAGGCGTGGGGGTTCGCCGTGCCGCAGGCCACCCCCTGGCTCGACGCGACGTTGACCGCGGGGCGGACCCTCCATGGCTGGGCCGCCGCGCAGGAAGGGGTGCGTGCGCTCCAGGGCCGCGGCAAGGTGTACTCGGTCCCTGCTCCCGTCCACGGGCCCGACGGCCGGGAGCGGTGGGTGGTGCGCCACTACCTCCGGGGCGGCGCCGTGGCCCGCTATCTCCACGATCGCTACCTGGCCGTGGGAAGGCCCCGGCCCCTCGTGGAGGCCCAGGCCGTGACGGGCGCCCGGGAGCGCGGCGTATCGACGCCGGCTGTGGTGGCGGGGGCGGTCTACCCGGCGGGCCTCTTCTACCGCGCCGATCTGGTCACCGAGGAGATCCCCGGGGCGTCGGACCTGGCCCAGATCCTCTTCGGTGACAACCCCCTGGCCCTGGACCCCGAAGGGGCCCTGGTGGCCACCGGTCGCTTCGTCCGCTCCCTGGAGCGGGCCGGGATCCTGCATCCCGATCTCAACGCCAAGAACCTGGTCCTCCGCCCGTCGGACGCACCGGCGGGGGAGGGTGGCGAAGCCCGTGAGCGCCTCCCCGCGGTCCACCTGGTGGACCTGGACCGCTGCTGCGCACGGGATCAAGGGGTCCCCGTCCCCGTGTTCGCCATGCGGCGCCGCCTGGAACGGTCGCTGCGGAAGTTCGAGAACCGTCGGCGCCGGCACCTGTCCCCCACCCTCTGGTCGGCGCTGCGCCGGGGCTTCGGGGAGGCTCCGTGACGGAAACGGAGACGGGCGCCCCGGAGCGGGAGGCACCGGGCTGGTCCGGCCCTCCCCCCCGGGAGATCTGCATCGTCATGCTCTCGGCCATCGGAGACGCCGTGCACGTGCTCCCCGTGGCCAACGCCCTGAAGCGAGCATGGCCCGGAACGCGCATCACCTGGGTCATCCAACCCGTGCCCCACCTGCTGGTGCGGGACCACCCCGCCATCGACGACTTCGTGATCTTCCGCCGCCGCCGGGGCCTTCGGGGATGGATGGGCTTCGCCGACTTCGCCCGGGACGTGCGCGAACGGCGCTTCGACCTCCTCCTGGGACTCCAGGTGTACTTCAAGGCCGGGGTGCTCACGGCGCTGGCGCCGTCCCGGGTCAAGCTGGGCTTCGACCGGGTGCGGGCGCGGGACGCCCAGTGGCTCTTCACGAACCGCCGCATCCCGCCTTCGGGACAGCACCACGTCCAGGACCAGTACTTCGAGTTCGTGCGCCACCTGGGCGTCGACCCCGAGCCGGTCGCCTGGGACATCCGTCTCACCGAGGGCGAGCGGGAGGCCCAGGCGGCCTTCTTCGCCGAGCTGGACCGGCCGGCGTGCGCCGTGGTGGTGGGAACCAGCAAGCCCGCCAAGAACTGGACCGCCGAGGGCTGGGCCCGGGTGCTCGAGGAGGTGGAGGGCACCTACGGCATGCGGCCCGTGCTGGTGGGCGGCCCCTCCGCCATCGAGCGTCGCATCGCCGACGAGATCCTCTCGCGCACCTCGGCCCGCGCGGTGGACACGCTTGGCGACGACCTCCGCAAGCTCGTCTGGATCCTGGAGGGGAGCGCCCTCACCCTGAGCCCCGACACGGGCCCGCTCCACATCAGCCGAGCGCTGGACACCCCGGTGGTGGGACTGTTCGGCTACACCAACCCCAAGCGCTCGGGCCCCTACCGGGCCTACCAGGACCTGGTGGTGGACGGC
>JASFRY010000125.1:0-9510 GCA_050114675.1 Gemmatimonadota bacterium
CACACGAGGCGTGAGCCCGGTGAGAATCTCGTAGCTGATGGTCCCCACCTGCTCCGCCACCTCGTCCACCGTGATGCGCTCCCCTCCGTCGCTGCCCATGAGCGTGGCTACGTCTCCCGTCTCCACGCCCGGCACGTCGGAGATGTCTACCACCGTCACGTCCATGGAGATCCGTCCGATGATGGGAACCCTCCGGCCGCGGACGAGGGCGGAGCCCCGATTCCCCAGAGCCCGGGGCAGCCCATCCCCGTATCCGATGGCCAGGGTGGCCCACCGCTCATCACCCTCGCTGCGGTACGTGGCACCGTATCCCACGGTCGTCCCCGCCGGTGCCCGACGCACGTGCACCACCCGGGCCCGCAGCGCCGCCACCTCGTCGGGTTCGGGCAGTCCGGCGCCCACCCTTCCACCGTAGAGGAAGATGCCGGGCCGCACCGCGTCGGCGGCGTACTCGGGACAGCGGAGGGCGCCCGCGCTGTTCAGCGCGTGGACCAGGACCCCTTCGGGGGGCGCGGCCTGCGTGAGGGCCTTCTGGAAGCGCCGCCACTGGTCGTCCACACTGGCCCGATCCTCATCCGCCGAGTGTAGGTGGGTGTAGACCCCCGCCCAGCGCACGCCGTCCGCGTGGGCGGCGTGGGCTTCGGCCGCCCATCCTTCCACCTCCCTCCAGTCGAATCCCGCGCGTCCCATGCCCGTGTCCACCTCGAGATGGAACGCGGCGTTCGCCCGCGCACCGAGGCGGCGCATGAGCCGCAGGGTCTCCACGCTGGACACGGAGAGGGTGAGGCCGGCGTCCACGGCTGTGGCCACCGAATCGGGCGGCGTGGGACTGAACACCAGGACGGGACGCTCCACGCCGAGTCTTCGGAGGGCGACGCCCTCCTCCACCGCAGCGACACCGAAGGCCCACGGATCCTCTGCCTCGAGGGCCATGACGGCCCCGGCGACACCCACGCCGTAGGCGTCGGCCTTCACCATGGGAACGAGGCGTGCGCCGGGCCCGACCGAGGCCCGGATGCGGGCCAGATTCCTCCGCAGGGCGGGTGCCCGGATCTCCATCCAGGCGCGGGTCCGTCCGTCCGTTGACATAGAAGGTGAAAGATGCGAAGAAGGAGCGCCGGAGCAACCCGGAGACCTCCCCATCGGACCAGGCCATGAGCGACGTTCCACCCACCCCCATCCCCAACCCCACGCCTCCCCGGTTCGACGGACCCGGTGAGCTCGACCGGGCCCTGGCGCTGGTACGCTTCCTCCGCGCCTCGTGCCCGTGGGACCGGGCGCAGACCCCCGAAAGCCTCATCCCCCATCTCCTGGAGGAAAGCCACGAGGTCGTGGACGCCATCCGGGAGGGGACCGCGGGAGCGCTGGAGACGGAGCTGGGGGACCTGCTCCTCAACCTTGCGTTCCAGGTGGTCCTCGGAGAGGAGGAGGGCGCCTTCGACGCCGCCGGCGTCTACGCCCGCCTCGAGGAGAAGATGGTGCGACGCCACCCCCATCTCTTCGGAGACGGCGAGCGACGGGATTGGGAGGCGCTCAAGGCTGCGGAGCGCGCCGAGGGCGAAGGGGTGCTCTCGGGCCTCGCCCGGGGCCTGGATCCCCTGACCAAGGCCCACCGCATCCAGGAGCGCGTGGCCGGCGTGGGCTTCGATTGGGAGGACTACCGGGGCGCCTGGGCCAAGGTGCAGGAGGAGATGGAGGAGGTCCGGGAGGTCCTGGCGGGGGAGGACCCCGAAGCGCTGGAAGAGGAGCTGGGCGACCTGCTGTTCGCCGTGGTGAACCTCACCCGGCTGGCGGGCGCCCACGCCACCAACGTCCTGGACCGGGCCAACCGGAAATTCCACGATCGCTTCGAGCGCCTGGAGGCGCTGGCCCGGGCGCGGGGCATCCGGCTCGAGGAGGCTGGGCTGGAGGTCCTGGACGGGCTATGGGAGGAGCTCAAGCGGAAGGGCTGAGGCCTGCGGCCGCGTTCCTCCTCCGCAGGCGGGCGGCCACGTCGATGCTCAGTATCCCGCGTCCTTGTCCACCAGGTTGCGCAGCGGCTCATCGGCGAAATACCGCTCCAGATTCTCCACGATGAGCCCCGTCTCCCGGCTCCAGAAGCTCTGGGTGACCGCGGACACGTGGGGTGTGAGCAGGACGTTGTCCAGCGTCCAGAGGGGATGGTCGGCGGGAAGGGGCTCCCGGGAGAAGACGTCGAGTCCCGCACCCCGGAGCCGGCCCGCAGCCAGCTCGGCCACCAGCGCGTCCTCGTCCAGCAGCCGCCCCCGGCCCACGTTGATCAGGACGGCACCGTCCTTCATCCGCGCCAGCGCAGCGCTGTCCATCATGCCGCGGGTCTCATCGGTCTCCGGCGCGCACAGCACCACGACGTCGCTCTCTCTGAGCACCGCATCCAGGCCGCCTTCGCCCCGCACGATCTCGACGCGCTGGCCCACGTCCCCTCCGCCAGCGACCGGGGTCAGGGTGGCGTCGGCCTCCAGGGGCGGCGACCGCTTCAGCGCGAGCACGCGGGCACCCAGGCTGGCCACACGCCGGGCGATCTCCCGACCGATGCCGCCGTAGCCCACCAGCCCCACCGTGGTGGCGCTCAGCTCACGGATCGGCGCGTCGGCGTCGTACCAACCTGCGGTGGACCACACCCCACGGGTCCGGTTGGCCACGGCGAAGTCGAGCCCCCGGCCGAAGAAGAGGATCATTCCCAGAACGGTCTCGGCCATGGGGGGGCCGTGGATTCCCGCCGAGTTGGTGAAGAGGACCGGGCGTGCCCGCATCTCGGGGGTGAGCGAGCTCCCCACGCCGGCCGCCCCCGAATGCACCCAGCGCAGGGACGGTCCGGCCTGGAGGAGCTCGGCCGCGATCCCGTATCCGAAGTAGATCTCTGCGTCGGCCACGGCGTCGAGGACCGCCGGCGACACCCGACCGGCCCCGTCCCCGGAACCGTCGGTGGCGTCGGCCACCACCTCCAGCTCCCACTCTGGCGGCAGGGCGTCCCGAATCCGATCGGGCACCCACGGGGGCAGGGCCCACACCGGGCGCCGGTCGTTCATGTCCAGCACGGCGCGCGGCACGTCAGCCTCTCCCTCCAGGTGAGCTGCAGCGGCAAAGCCCTCTTCCGGCACTCACGGGAAGAGCCGGTTCATGAGCCGGGGGAAGGGGATGAACTCCCGGATGTGGTGACGCCCGGTGATCCACGCCACGGTGCGCTCCACTCCCAGGCCGAAGCCCGAGTGGGGGAAGCTCCCGTACCGGCGCAGGTCCAGGTACCACGAGTAGGCGTCCTCCGGGAGACGCTCCTCCCGGATGCGCTCCCGTAGCCGTACCAGGTCGTCCTCGCGCTGGCTGCCGCCGATGATCTCGCCGTACCCCTCCGGCGCCAGCAGGTCGTCGCACAGCACGGTGCGCGGGTCCTCCGGGTTCTCCTTCATGTAGAAGGCCTTGGCCTCCTTGGGGTAGTTGTACACGAAGACGGGCAGGTCGAAGCCCTCGGTGAGGGCGACCTCATCGGGCGCCCCCAGGTCCGCCCCCCACCGGATCTCGCTGCCCCCGGCCTGAAGCCGCTCCACCGCCTCGGTGTAGCTGATGCGGGGAAAGGGCGGCTTCACATGCTCGATCTTGCCGGTGTCCCGCTCCAGGATCTTCAGCTCCTCGGGGCACCGCTCCAGGGCCCGCTCCACCAGGTAGGAGACGAAGTCCTCCTGGAGGCGCATGTTGTCCTCGGAGTCGGCGAAGGCCACCTCGGGCTCCACCATCCAGAATTCGGTGAGGTGGCGACGGGTCTTGGACTTCTCGGCGCGGAAGGTGGGGCCGAAGCAGTACACCTTTCCGAAGGCCGGGCACGCCGCCTCCACGTAGAGCTGGCCCGTCTGGGCCAAGTACGCCTTCTCACCGAAGTAGTCGGTCTCGAAGAGCGTCCCGGCGTGCTCGCCGATGGATCCCGTGAGAATGGGTGTGTCGATGCGGGTGAAGCCCCGCCCGTAGAAGAAGTCGTGGATGGCCTGTTCCACTTCGGCACGCACGCGGAGCCCGGCGCGCTGCTGCGAGGAGCGGAGCCAGAGGTGCCGATGGTCCAGGAGGAAGTCCACCCCGTGCTCCTTGGGCTGGATGGGGTACTCCTCGGCCACGGACAGAACCTCCAGTGCCTGCACGCCGATCTCGTAGCCCCCGGGAGCCCGGTCGTCTGCCCGCACCTCTCCCGTGACCGACACCACCGACTCCTGGGTCAGGGACCCGTGGGCCTCCCACGTCGCCTCGTCCACCTGTTTCTTCACCACGACACACTGGACCACGCCGGTGCCGTCGCGCACCACCAGAAACGCCACCTTCCCGTGGCTGCGGGTCGTCTCGACCCACCCCTTGACGGTGACGGACGCTCCCGCGTGCCGACCCAGATCCCTGATCTCCACCATGTCGCGCCATGACCCCGGCGTTGAAGGAACGTGCAGCGCGCCCCGCGGCCGCAGCCGGAAACGTTATCAGCCCACGCCGAACATCTCCAGACGACCCGCATAGCGCGCCTCTAGGTGGGCTTTCACCCGGGCGTTGCCCGGATGGGCCAGCTCGGGATCGTCGGCCACCAGGGCCCGGGCCGCGCTCTGCGCCTGGATCAGGATGTCCTCGTCCTCCAGCAGGTCCGCGAACCGGAGCGCCGGCATACCGTGCTGCTGGGACCCGAAGAGGTCCCCCTGGCCCCGGATGCGCAGATCGGCCCGCGCCACCTCGAAGCCGTCGGCAGTGTCCCGAAAGATCTTCAGACGCTCCAGGGACTCCTCGCCCGCCTCGGCGATGAGGATGCAGTGGCTCTCGGCGGCCCCCCGCCCCACCCGGCCCCGGAGCTGGTGGAGCTGGGAGAGGCCGAATCGCTCGGCGTGCTCCACGAGCATGACGGTGGCGTTGGACACGTCCACCCCCACCTCGATGACGGTGGTGGCCACCAGCAGGTCCAGCTCCCCGCCCAGGAACGCCCGCATCACCCGGTCCTTCTCGTCCGAAGGGAGCTGGCCGTGGAGGAGCCCGACCCGGCGATGGGGAAAGACCTCGGTGCGAAGGCGCTCGAACTCCTCGGTGGCGGCCAGCAGGTCCACCTTCTCCGACTCGGCCACAAGGGGATAGACCACGTACGCCTGGCGGCCCCCTTCCAGCTCCTGGTCCACGAACCGGTACACGGCCTCCCGCCGGTCCGGGGTCCGAAGCGCGGTACGTACCGGCGTGCGTCCGGGCGGGAGCTCGTCCAGCAGGCTCAGGTCCAGGTCACCGTACAGCGCCATGGCCATGGAGCGGGGAATGGGCGTGGCCGACATGATGAGGACGTCGGCCCGGCCTTCGCCGTGGTCCGCCAGCGCCATGCGCTGGCGTACGCCGAAGCGGTGCTGCTCGTCCACGACCACCAGCCCCAGGCGCTTGAACGCCACGGCGTCCTGGATGAGCGCGTGGGTCCCCACGACCAGCTTCGCCCCACCGGTGCGCAGGTCCTCCAGGGCACGGCGACGCTCCTCGGCGCCCATGGCACCGGTGAGGAGGGTCACCCCCAGGGCCAACGGCGCGACCAGCGCACGGATGTTGCGGGCGTGCTGCTCCGCCAGGATCTCCGTGGGCGCCATGAGGGCGGCCTGGCTCCCTCCCTCCACCGCCAGGAGCATGGCGAACAGCGCCACCACGGTCTTCCCCGAGCCCACGTCGCCCTGGATCAGGCGGTTCATGCGCCGCTCCGAGCCCATGTCGGCGTACACCTCCCTGAGCACCCGGGCCTGGGCCTCGGTGAGCTGGAACGGAAGGTGCTCATGGAGGGGTCGGATGAGCTCGTTGGTGCGCTGATGGACCAGGCCGGGCGCGGCGGTGGTCCGGCGGTGACGGACCTGGGCTTGCATGACCTGGAGGAAGAAGAGCTCGTCGAAGGCGAGGCGCCTGCGCCCCCGGCGCGCTTCGGCCACGCCCGAGGGCCGGTGCACGAGGGCCAGGGCCTCGCTGAGGCGGGGCAGACCGAGGCGCGCACGGTGCTCCTCCGTCAGGTATTCGTCCTCATCGGCGCACTGGAGGAGCTCGTCGAGGTTCTTTCCGAACACGGTGCGAAGCACCCACTGGGGCACGTCCTCCGAGGCCGGATAGGTGACGAAGATGGTCCCCTCGGCAGGGGCGTCCCTTCCCGCCCGGGCGACCACCGTGTATTCGCGCGGCTGGATCTGCTGGCCGTGGAAGAAGCGCACCGGCCCCGTGACCAGAAGCGTGTCGCCCTCCCGGATCTTCCGGTCCAGCCACGCCTGACCCGGCCAGGCGGCGGTGATCATCCCCGTCTCGTCCTGGAGCACTGCCTGGAAGATGCGGAGCCCCTTCCGGGTGGGGATCACCCCCTTGCTCCGCACCCGACCCACAACCGTCGCGTCGCCCCCCACCCGGAGATCCCGGATGGGATGGACGGTGGACGCGTCGTCGTAGCGGCGGGGTACGTGGTAGAGGAGGTCCCGGGCGGTAGCGATCCCCAGTGACGCGAAGGCGTCGGCCCGCCGGGGCCCCACGCCCTTGAGGAATTGGACCGGGCGGTCGAGTTGCGAATAGCTCACGACGGCCTCGGCGCCCCTAGGAGCCTGTCCGAGTACTGCAGTGGGCCGCGTTGGGAGCGCCACGGCCGCGAATGATAGGCGGATCGCCGAAGGCATAGCCGTAGCTACGTCGAGGCGATCCAACGACGGAGGCGGGGCCGTGCCGCCCCAACCCTCGATCACGTAGGTTCATTCTCATACTCATGGCAGGGCGAGTGGGGGTTACGCTACTGATCGGTCTTCTCTCCTCCTCGCCGTAGCTTTGGCTACGACTCGTCGTCGTTCCTACGCTGAGCAGCGCAAGCCCCACTCGCGCGGCCCGCTCCAGTACTCGGACAGGCTCCTACGAGAAGATGCCGTCCACGAAGGCGTCGGCGTCGAAGGTCTCCATGTCGTCCAGACCCTCGCCCACGCCCACGAGCTTCACGGGGATGCCGTACTCCTCCTGGAGCGCCACCACGATCCCGCCCCGGGCGCTGGAGTCCATCTTGGCCAGGACGATGCCCGTGACCTCCACTGCGTCCCGGAAGGCCTGGAGCTGGCGCACGGCGTTCTGGCCCACCGTGGCATCCAGGACCATGAGGGTCTCGTGGGGCGCGCCGCCCAGCTGACGCCGCACCACCCGGTCGATCTTCCTTAGCTCTTCCATGAGCCCCCGGTTGGTGTGCAGCCGGCCGGCGGTGTCGATGAGGAGGACGTCCACGTTCCGGTTGCGGGCGGCCTCCAGGGCATCGAAGGCCACGGCGGCCGGGTCTCCCCCCTGCTGCCCGCGGATGAAGGAGGCGCCCACGCGCTCGGCCCAGACCCCGAGCTGCTCCACGGCCCCGGCCCGAAAGGTGTCGGCTGCCGCGACCATGACGCTCCGTCCTTCCTGCCGGAGATGGTGCGCCAGCTTGGCGATGGAGGTGGTCTTGCCCACGCCGTTCACGCCCACGATGAGGTAGACCGTGGGCGGGGTGTCCGCCGCCTGGAGCTCGGCGGTGGCCGCGGGCGCCATGATGTCCCGGATCTCCTCCCTCAGGACGTCCCGGAGGGCGTCACCGCCCCGGGCCTTCCCCGTGCGGGCGGCAGCCTCCACCCGGTCGATGAGTCGGAGGGTGGCAGGGACGCCGAAGTCGGCGGCCAGAAGCCGCTCCTCCAGCGTCTCCAGGGACTCGTGGTCCATGCCTCCGGCGAGGACCCGTACGTCGGTGAGGGCCAGGTCCACGACCCGTCGCCAGAGTCCCTTCCTGCGCTCGGGTGCCTTCTTGAAGAGTCGCGCCATGGGTACGCGCGGTCCTTGTTCTCGTCTGTCGTAAGCGTTCTCAGCGGAGTCCTGCCCGGCGCCGGGCGATCCACTCGGCGCACAGGAGGACCAGGACAAGAAGATAGGGCCACGGCGTGGTGCGCAGGGGACGGCCTCGCCCCGGTGCCGCCACGGAGGAGGGCCCCGACGCCCGTACCGAGTCGGGCTCCGCCGAGCGCGGGAGCATCTCCCCGGTGCGAGCCTCCACGTCGAAGCGCCCCTCCCCCAGCGAGCCTTCGGGGCCCGTGGCCGCGAAGCGGTAGGTCCCGGGCGGGAACGTCCCCAGCGTCGCCGAGGTGACCCCCGTGAAGGTCGTATCCGCGACAACCGAATCGGAGGGCGTCGAGCTCCCGCCCGCCGTGTCCGCGGCGGGGGTGGACGCCGTCCGGATCTCCAGGCGGATCGAGTCGGCCGCAGCGCCCGGGAGCCGGAAGCGCACGGTGGCACCCCGGGCAAAGACCCACCGCTCCGGGCGCACCTCCCGGACGACCGCGCTCGGATCAGGTGCCAGGAGCCAGCCCGCCACGCCCGACCAGAGGCGACGGTAGGCGTCGCGACCGGGACCGCCTCTTGCATCCCACCGCCAGAAGCCCGACGCGAGGACCACGACCTCCCGCCTTCCGGCTTCCCGGTGCAGCGTCAACGCGGGCCTCCCCTGACCGGTCCCCCCGAGCTGCACGAGGAGCGGCGCCTCGTCGGGAGGGGGACCGTCCGAGAGGGGGAGGAGCGGCCCCAGCGGCGGAAGGTCCTGAAGGCGCGCGCCGGCAAGATCCGCGGCAAGAGGGGAAGCCCCCACCTGGTCGGAGGCGTACCACTCCCCCTGACGCGGAGGTCCCACGTCCACGCCGGCCAGGTCGGCGCCGCCAGGGTCGTCGGGCCACACGAGCAGACGCGCGTTCCGCCGCACCAGCCCCCGGGCCCAGGCATCTGCCGACGCGCCGAGGCCGTGGATCACCACCAGGGCCGCGTCGGCGACGGCGGCCCCGACCCGGGCCGAGTCCACGGTCTCGCCCCGCTGCGGCGCCCGGCCCATGGGCGCGAACCGGTCGGCCCCCACGCGGAGGTAGCCGGTCCCCCGGAGCCCGGTGGCCTCGTCAAGCACCGGGAGGAGGGCCCGGGGCTCCCAGTCGGGACGGAGCGAGACCACCACGAGCCCTCCCGCCTCGTGTCCCGCGCTCATGTAGGCCACGCCCTGGTCGTCGGACGCGAACCCGTCGCCCGGGACGCGGACCGTGACCGTGTAGCGCAGGCGGCCCTCTTCCTCCGGTGGGGGCAGCTCGAAGCTGCGCCTGGCCTCGAGGCCAGGCGCCGGCGCAGCCACCTGGCGATCCAGGACGAGGCGCCCCTCCTCGTGGATCCGGACCTCGACCGAGTCGGCCCGCTGGGCGAAAAGCCCGACCTCCCCGGTCACGGGATCGCCGGCCCGGTGCTGGTCGGACACGGTGAAGTCGCTCACGCCGGCGTTGGCCCCATTCCCGCCGAACCGTTCGAACGCGACGGAGATGGGCGTGGCCGCCAGCGTCGCCGCCACTTCCACGGGATCCTCCAGGCGGAGGTCGGAGAGGACGCGCACCTCCCCCACTCCGGCCTCCGTGGCCCGCGTGAGCGCCGGCGCGAGATCGGTGTGGATCTGCTCCGGCGTCGACGGATCGTCCGAAGCCACCCCCTGCCCGAAGGGGACCACGGTCCATC
>JASFRY010000126.1:0-9503 GCA_050114675.1 Gemmatimonadota bacterium
TTTTGGCCAGCACTGGACGAAGATCACCCGGGGCGTGCCGTCGAGCCCGCTGTCCTTCGCCCGCAACGTGACCGAGGATCCCGCACGGCAGGGCCTCCTCTACCTGGGCACCGAGAACAGGCTGTACTTCTCGACGGACGACGGGGGACATTGGCAGTCCTTGATGACCGACCTGCCTCCTGCGCCCATGTACTGGCTCACGGTACAGCCGCACTTCCACGACCTGGTGGTGGGGACGTACGGACGCGGCATCTGGATCCTGGACGACGTGACCCCCCTGGAGCAGCTCACTCCCGAGGTGGCCGCGAAGCCGGCCCACCTCTTCGCCCCGCGCGAGGCGTGGCGGTTCCACGCAGCCGTGGCACCCAACGCCATGTTCGACGATCCGTCGGCGGGTGAGAACCCGCCCTACGGCGCCTCCATCAACTACTGGCTGAAGAGCGTGCCGGACGGCGTCGACAGCGTACGCGTCCTTGTCACCGACGCGAGCGGCGATACGGTCCGCAGCCTGTCGGGACCGGCCGAGGCGGGGATCAACCGCGTGTGGTGGGACCTGCAGACCGAGCCCACCGACGTGATCAAGCGGCGGGTGACGCCGGAGAACGCGACGTGGATGGACGTGGGCAAGAAGGGCTGGTTCGCCATGCCGTGGGGTCGACAGTTCAGCATCCTCTCGCCTCCGGGCGCCTACACGGTGACGATGGAGGTGGGCGGTGAGCGCTTCAGTCAGCCCCTCACGGTGAAGAAGGATCCCCATTCCGAGGGGAGCCTGGACGACATCGACGCCCAGGTCCGCATGCTCCGCTCGCTCTACGCGGACATGAACCGAGTGGCCGCCATGACCAACCGCATCGAGTGGATGCGGCGCCAGCTCGCCGACCTCCGGCCGGTCCTGGAGGGCGCCGATGCCGCCGACCTTCTGGCTTCGGGCGACTCGCTGGAGGCGAGTCTGCGCCACGTGGAGGCGAAGCTCGTCCAGCTCAAGCTCACCGGTACGGGCCAGGACGACGTGCGGTGGCCGGTGCGGTTGGCGGGCCGCGTTTCGTACCTCGCGGGCGAAGTGGCATCCAACGACTTTCCGCCCACCGACCAGGCCCGGGCCGTCCAGGAGATCCTGGAGCAGAGCATCGACCAGGTGAGCCGGGAGCTGGATGCGGCGGTCACGCAGAGCCTGCAGCCGTTCAACCAGGAGCTGGCCCGGCGCGGCCTGGGCGGGATCGTGGGGGAGCTGCCACAGGGGTAGGTCCAGCGCAGGAGGATCCCGAGGGACGTCCCTGCCGGCGGTCGGCGGGGACCGTCCGAATGTCCAGCTGCTGCGACGCTCCAGCGGAGCTGAACGTCGAGCTCAGGGAATGCGTTGGAGGACCCGCTGAAAGACCCCGTCGGCCACGTGGGAGGCAGCTTCCGCCACCAGCTCTCCCACCGCCGCGCCACGCTGCGCCTGCCACGCTTCGGGATCGAAAAGCCGGCGCTCGCCCCGCGACAGGTCCAGGTTCCGGGGATCTCCACCGTAGACACCCCGCTCGAAGCGGGCCGTGCGGGTGGCCTGCGCCGGGAAGTGCTGGACCTCCACGCCGTCGCCGCGGAAGAGGGTGACGCGGAGGGTGACGGTGTAGCGCTCCCGGCCCGTCTCGACGCGGTACGTGGCGCGCCGGCCCTCCCTCGTGCGGGCGGTGACCTCCCGGCTCTTCAGGTCCTCCTGCCTCACCTGGATCTGGGTGACCTGTACCAGCGCGCCGAAGTCGGCGCCCACTTCGGCGAGCACACGACCGGGGCGCAGGGGCGCGCCGGGCGGTGACATCCGGCGCGTGACCTGTCGCACCACGCCGGGGTCGGCCACGGCGACGAAGGGGGGTGGCCTGCGCCAATGATCCACGTCCAGGGCATCCGTGAGGCGTGCCACGAGCTCCGGGAGCACGTCCCGAGGCACGTCGGACGTGGCTTCCAGCGGGAACACGGCCAGCACGCGAGCGCCGCGGGCAACCGCCCTCTGCTGCAGATCCACCGCGCTGTCGACGACCTCTGCCGGGAGTTGATCGGAGAGAGCCAGGGCCTCCGACGCGCGTTCGAACGAAGCTCTGAAATGCCCTGCCCGAGATTCGCTGCGGGCCCAGTCCACGAGGAGTGCGGCCTCTCCCTCCACGGCGGCCTGCCGCTGGTCCTCCCGGGGTCCGTAGTCCGCGCGGAGTCTGCGGTAGGTCGAACGGGCGGCGTCCCAGCGCTCCGACCGGCGCTGGGCCGCTGCGGTCTCCATGAGGGAAGCGATGGCCTGGTCCATCGCCTCCCTCCGCTGTGACGCGTACGTCGGAGGCACGGGAAGACGGACGGAGACCCCGGCCGCCCGGGCGATGACCTGGTCCATGGCGCGGTACGCGTCGGCCGACGCGACGGCATCGTCTCGGGCGGCGGCCTCGTCGGCGTCCCGGAGGCCCACCGTGAGGACGGAATCCCAGACCTGGAGCAGCCCCTCCCGTGCCCCCTCTACCGCAGCATCCTTCTGCAGGGCGTCGATGTAGCGGAACGCGGCCTCGGTGTACGCGCCTTCCGCCCGGGCCTCATCTCCCTGTTCCACCCGTTTTCCCGCCGAGGCGCATGCGCCTGCCGTCAGGAGCCAGAGCATTCCCACCAGGAATCGCGTGCGCGTCGTCATCGGCTGGTGGCTCATCGCGGCCTCATGCGTAACGTGCGGAAATCTGCCGTCTCGTCTCCGTGGCTGCTCTCAACGGGGACAACAATACACGTCGATCGCTCGGTGGGATACCGCGATACGGCACACGTCACCCTCCCTGAGCGGGGACTTCCTGCGGGGTGGGCACGAAGACATCCGGGTCGAAGCCTTGTTGGCGCAGGCGTGCATGAATCCCGTCCAGGACCTGGTCGGAGAGGTGAGGCTGCCGAGCGAGGATCCAGCCGTACGTGCGGTCCGGGGAGCAGACCACGGCGTGGCTGTAGTCGTCGGCCAGGTCGATGATCCAGTAGTCGCCCCACACGGGACGCCAGCCGAGGAGGCTGAAGAACGAGACCTTCAGCTGGGCGTTGGTGTCCTTGTCCTCCACGCGTGCCACACCCTTGGCCTCGTCGACGCTGCCATCCCTCCTGAAGCAGCGGTTGATCACGGAGATCCGTCCATCCGTGCGCAGCGCATACTCTGCCGTAACCCCCCAGACACACTGCTTCTGGAAGCGGTTCGGGATGCGGGCGATCTCGTGCCAGAGCCCCACGTACCTCTCCAGATCGACGTGGGCGACGCGCGTCGGTGGGCCCACCTCCTGCGGGTGGCCCAGGGCCAGGGCGAAGGGAAGGAGGAGGAGCGGTGGTGGGTGCAGCATGGTGTTCCTCTCGTTCCGAGAAGGTGCCCGAGGCACGCGGCGGCTTCAAAAGCTGGGCCTGGCGGCGGGTCCGGTCCAGGCGGTCTTACCCTGTTCCGCGGCTCAGTGGGGCGCCCGCGGTCCCCGACCGGCGGACCCGGCGCAGCAGGGGGTAGCCCGCTCGGGGCTCCCGGCCGGAGGGACGACGACCACGGAGCTCGCAACGTCGCAGTGGCGCGGAGGCGGGGCGCAACGCAATGTCTTCATGTGGACATCCGGACCAAGCTGATCTTCGCGCTGGTCGCTGCCTCTCTGGGCAGCATGTTCGTGTTTGGCGCCGTCGTTGCGCCCCGGGTCGAGGGCTATATCCGGGACGGCACCCTCGAACGACTCGACGAGCTGGCGGAGGCGAAACGGGAAGCGCTGCGGTGGATCATCGCGGGCTGGCGTGACGGCACCGAGCTGGTCGCGAGCCGAACGCAGCTCAGAGCGAGCCTCGACGATCACACTCGCACGGGGGCGCGTGCGCCGGTGGCTCGCATCCGGGCCATCCTGAACGACGCGATCACGGCATCCCGCAGCCTGACGTTTCTCCAGGTCTACGATGCCGACGGTGGACCCGTCGCCTCTGCGACGCGAGGCGTCCTGGCGGATCTGTCCGGACTCGAGATTCGGACGCCGCCGCCCCCGGGGGACCAGCCGGCCTATGTCGGTATCGCCTTCACGGACTCCGGCTCGCCTCAGGTCGCGTTCCAGGCGCGCATGGCGGTCGACGGGCGGACGATCGGAACTCTCCTGGCCGTGTTCGACGCCCAGGAGCTGGTCGAGCTCTCGACTTCCCACAGCGGCCTGGGAGAGACCGGCGAGACGCTGATCCTGGCCCGGGACGGGTCTGGGGCGCTCCGCACGCTCCATCGCACGCGTCACGGCGGGGGCACGCAGGGAGCCCCGGCGCTCTCCGGGGAGATGGGCGGCCTGGGCGCGCTACCGCTGTCGGACACGGGTCCGCCCGTGTCCGAGGGGATCACCGACTACCGCGGCGCGGAGGTCTGGGCCGCTGCACGGCCGGTTCCCGAAGTGGGATGGCGAGTCGTGGTCAAGGAAGACCGGGCGGAGGGCATGCGGACTGCCGAAGAGTTCCGGGCCTGGCTGCGACGGACGGCGCTCGTCCTTTCTGCGTTTGCGATCCTGATCGGCGCCGCGCTGGGCCTTCGGTTCGCGCTCCCGATCCACGGCCTGGCGGAGGTGGCCAACCGCATCCGCCGGGGAGAGATGGACGCCCGCGCGGACGAGACGCGTCAGGACGAAGTCGGCGTGTTGGCCAGGACCTTCAACCAGATGGCGGATGAGCTGGAGACGCGCATGTCGCTCCTGCGCGAGTTCCGCAAGTTCTTCGACGTCTCCATCGACCTGATGTGCATTGCGGGGACGGACGGCTATTTCAAACGGACGAACCCCTCGTTCGAGCGTGTGCTCGGATGGAACCAGGACGAGCTCCTCAACCAGCCCTTCCTCGCCATCGTGCACCCGGACGACGTCGACAAGACCTGGCGAGAGCTCGAGAAGCTGTCCGAGGGCATCCCGACCATCTCGTTCGAGAACCGGTTCCGGTGCAGGGACGGGAGCTACCGGCTGCTGCGGTGGACGAGCTACCCACAGGACGGTGTGCTGTACGCGATCGCTCACGTCCTCGACGACGCCCCCGAGTCGTGAGCCGTCCACTCCGACGTACCCGGGCCGCCGCTTGATCTACGCCGAGCTTGTGGCCGGCTTCATCTACCTCCTCGGAGGGGGCGACGTGCTCGTCCGGGGTTCCGTGGCCCTCGCGCGTCGCCTCCGGGTTCCCGAGACGATCGTCGCGTTGACCATCGTCGGCCTGGGCACGTCGCTGCCCGAGCTCGTCGTGTCGGTCCGGGCGTCGATCGCGGGATACCCGGGTCTCGCCCTGGGCAATGTGGTCGGGAGCAACATCGCCAACGTCCTCCTCGTGGGTGGCCTGGCTGCCACCGTGTTTCCGATCCGGACCGGGCACCGCACCATCGCGCGCTCCGGGGTCGCGATGCTCGCGATCAGCCTGCTCTTCGTGGGGCTTTGCATCCAGGGCCCCGGTTTGACGAGATCGGACGGCGGCCTTCTGCTCGGCCTGCTCTTCGTAGGCCTCGTACTCCAGTTTCGCGATGCGTTCCGGGTTCAGCGCCCGGTCGAGACGACGGCCATCGATTGGGTGCTGGGCCTTCCAAGTCGCCTGCCCGTCATTCTGCTCTTCATCGGGATCGGCCTCGTCGTGCTTCCGCTCGGAGCGGATCTTCTGGTCGACGCGGCCGTTGATATTGCGGGCCGACTCGGTGTCTCCGAGACGGTCATCGGCCTGACCGTCGTAGCCGTGGGGACATCCCTGCCCGAGGTGGCGACCACCGTGCTCGCAGCCCGGCGGAAGAAGACGGGAATGGTCGTGGGTACGATCGTGGGGAGCAACAACTTCAACATCCTCGCCATCATGGGGGCCGCCACCGTCGCCGGCAGCGGGCCGGTGGCGATACCCGGACGCTTCCTCCTGCTCGACCTTCCCCTGATGATCGTGGTCAGCCTGATCCTCATGTCCTTCTCGTGGCGACGACGCCTGATCCGTCGTGGAACCGGGGTCGCGTTCCTGGTCACATACGCCGTCTATATCGGGGCGCTCGTCCTGTTCGGCTAGCGCCCGGGACCGACCTCGTCGGTACCGCCGAGGTGGGCCACGTGGACGCTGCGCAGCTCAGGGCGTGACCGTGAGCTCCTTGCCCGCCTGGGCGTTGGCCACCTGACCCGTGTCCGAATCGCTGTCCACCTGCTGTCCGTCCACGGTCACGCTCACGTTCACGGTTCCCGACGCCTGGGCCGAGCACACCGCACCGATCTGGGTGACGAAGGGGTGGAGCTGGGTCACGGTGACGTCGAAGTCGTGGGTCCAGGGCAGCGATACCGAGTCGGACAGGGACGTGCCACCCTGGTTCTCCTGATCCGGGGCCACGTCGTCCCGACGGTTGATGTAGAAGACGCTGCAGCCGCCGAAGGAGCCGTCGACGTCGTAGCGCACGGAGAACCGTTGGGAAGTATCGGGAGCCGAAGGGCTGTCTCCCCCGCATGCCGAGACTGCGAGGAGGAGTCCGGTGAGCACGGTGACTCGCGGGTAGAAGGATGGCATTCGGGTCGCTCCAGCAGGCAGAAGATCGATCGGCGGATCCGGTGACCCGGCCTTGGGGTCCCCGGCCGCCCTTTCCTCGCATTGCGCGGAAGGGATGGCTCGACCGTCATGAGCCCGCGGCGCCGGCCATTTGGGGGGGAAGAATTCCCTGGTGGATCGGAAGAGCCCGTCATAGGTTGGCGGAGTCTCTTCAGCCGCCAGCCTTCCCTCCCGAGGTACTGCCCATGGCCAGAGCGGTCGTGTCGGTTCTCTGTGCCCTCACGCTCCTGTGCGCTCCCCTCGCGGCGCAGGATGCGACGTCGGGCCCCGCGGTCCAGGCGTTCCTCTTCGGCGACGTCCTCTACTCCGAGGCGGAGGGACCGACGTCGGGCGGCTTCGAGCTCGGCCAGATCGTGGGACACGGGAACGTGCTCCTGTCGAACCACGTGGCCCTCTTCGGCGAGTTGTCCCTCACGAGCCACGACACGGGGTACACCATCGAGGTGGAGCGTGCCATCCTGCGCTACGATTTCAGCGACGCGCTCAAGCTGTCGGCGGGCCGGTACCACACCCCGATCTCCTACTGGAACACGGCGTACCACCACGGACTGTGGCTGCAGGGATCCGTGGCGCGCCCGGAGGCGGTGAGATTCGGGAGCCGGTTCATCCCGGTACACTTCGTGGGAGCCATGGCGGAGGGACGGATCCCCGGCTCGCCCGTGGTCTACCACGCCGGCGTCGGGAACGGCCGGGCCGCCAACATCGCCCGCGCCGGCGACGACGGCGATGTCAACGGCGCCCGAGCCGTCGTGGCGTCCGTGTCCGTGCAGCCCCCCGATCTCCTGGGTGCCCGCGTGGGGGGCGCAGTCTATGTGGACAACGTGCCCACGGTGGAAGGCTCCGACGCCCGGGAGCGGATCCTGAACGCCAACGTCGTGTGGGACCGCGGAGGCCTGCAGCTCATCAGCGAATACATCCACATCCGCCATGCTCCGGCCGGGTCGGGTTCGGTCACCACGTCCCACGCCGCCTACGTCCACGCCGGCGTGAGGCTCCGGGGCGCCCTGCGTCCGTTCATGCCCTACGCCCGTTGGGAGCGCATGGACATCGGCGAGGGAGACGCGGTCTTCACCGGCCTGTTGCCCGACTATCGGGCCGTGCTGGCCGGCGTGCGCTGGGACTTCTCGGAGCTGGCGGCCCTGAAGGGCGAGTACCGGGACCAGAAGGTCGGGGACGCGGGGCGCGTGGGGACCTTCTTCCTCCAGGCCAGCTTCGCCGTGCCCCTCTACTCGCGATGAGACGCACGGACGGAAGGGGTAGAGACGACACCGTGAGAGGAGATGCCATGCAGACGTCCAGACAGCAGGTCCGGCGAAGGGCTCGGTGGTGGATCCTGTGCATCGCAGCGCTCGGGGCCTACCCGGCCGGGGCGCGGGCCCAGAGCAACGGGGACCCGTCCATCGCGGTGGCCATCGTGGTGCATCCGGACACCAAGGTGGACGACATCACCTTCCAGGACCTCAAGGCCATCTTCAGGGGAGAGCGGCAGTTCTGGGCTGACGGCCGGCGCGTGACCCTCCTCATGCGTGCGCCGGTTGCCGCCGAGCGGGCCTTCGTTCTCGACCGGATCTACGGCATGAACGAGGCCGAGTTCCGGGAGTACTGGATCGGGAAGATGTTCCGGGCCGAAGTCGCCGCCGGCCCCAAGCTCGTCTACAGCGCCGACATGGCGAGGGACCTCGTCACGGTGATCCCCGGTGCCATCACGTTCGTCCCCCTCGCCGAGGTCAGCTCGGAGACCAAGGTGGTCCGCATCGACGGGAAGCTGCCCAACGAGACCGGGTATCCCCTGCGCTGAGGAGCGTCGCGCGGATCAGGGGTGGGCCCGGTCTCTGGGACTCACGGCGGTGTCGGGGGTCGCGGTGTCGCCCCGCTCGGCGCGACGCTGGCGGATGAGCGCCAGAGCCTGGTCGTAGACGGTGAGGAGCTCGGTCTCACCCCGAGTGGTGGCCGTCATGTAGTCGTAGGCTTCGCGCAGCTGCTCCCGCCATACCCGTTCGGGCAGCCCGTCACGCTCCGAGAGCCGGGGCCGGTCGCGTCCGCTTCCCACGGCGAAGCGATCCTGGATGCTGTAGGTGAGGGAAAGGGCCGACACCATCTCCACGTCCATGTGGGTGAGCGCACCCGTGGCCAGCGCCGTCTCCCAGGCCGTGTTCAGAATCACCGGTGTCTCCACGCCTTCCATGATGCCTCGGAGGTCCAACGTGGCGGCGGCGTTGTCCACCGCTTGGCCCAGGAGGTCGCGGATCCCGGTATGGAAAGGGACCGCGTCTTCGAGGCGCGCCTGGTTGAGCCGGATCTCACGCTCGAAGATCCCCAGGGATTGATCGGCAAGCTCCTCGTAGCTCCGGTTCTCACGCCACTCGTCCACGGCGAGCGCGAGGAGGATGCTCACCACGACGAAGACCGATTCCACGATGGCCTGAGCGATCCACTCCCCGCGAAAGCGAAAGCGAAGGCGATTCATCGGCGACCGACTTTCGCTCACCCGCGACAGTCGAGCCGGGCGTAGCCCGATTCGATGAGGGAGCGAGGCGAGGCCGGCGACGGAGCGCGAGAGGGACGGAGCATCGGGGGGAGCGCTTGTAGGTCGGGCGCGAAGGACGCGCGAGGACGGGAGGTGAAGGCCGGACGCCAACTTGGTTCCGTCGCGACAGAAACGCAAAGGGAATCGGCGCGGCATGGCGCACGGATCCATCGCCCTCGTGTCCTGACCGGGATGGCGCCCTCAGTGGACGATGTTCTTCGACGCCAGGTGCGTGGCCAGTGCCCCGGCGATCAAGCTGCGCAGCCGGTAGCGGGCTTCGGCCACCACGCGTGATACCGTGGGGTCCTCCTCTCCGGTCGCTGCCACGACCTCGATGAGCTGGCGATTCAGCAGGGACTCGAAGATCTGGTAGCTCTCCTGGCGGGTGATGCGGAAGACGGCGTCGTGCTCGGAGAGGGTGAGGGTGTTGTGCTCCAGGAACGCC
>JASFRY010000127.1:0-9489 GCA_050114675.1 Gemmatimonadota bacterium
CAGGCGGGTGGCGAGCGTGGGCCGGCCGGAAAGGGCGGAGGGCGTCCGGGCGACGTGGCTCTTCCCGGCGACTCCGGGGTTTACCCTCCGAAGGTGGGACTCTAAGTTCCTTGATTCTTCAAGCGATACAGCGAATTCGGGGTGACGGTGCCCCTCTTCCAGAGTGAGGTAGCACGTGGCTGGCAAGTCGAATGGTGACCGCTTCGACCTCATGGTCATCGGCAGCGGGCCCGGCGGATACGTGGCCGCGATCCGGGCTGCGCAGCTGGGGATGAACGTCGCCTGCGTGGAGGCGGACAAGCTGGGGGGCGTGTGCCTCAACATCGGCTGCATTCCCACCAAGGCGCTCCTCACCAGCGCCCTGCTGGTCAACGAGATGAAGGAGGGCGAGAAGCACGGCATCATGGCCAAGGACGTGGCCTTCGACCTGGGGCCGGCCCAGGAGCGGAGCCGCGCCGTCGCCGCCCAGATGAACAAGGGCGTCGGCTTCCTCTTCAAGAAGAACAAGGTCACCCACCTGGAGGGGTACGGCCGCCTCACGGGCAAGGGAAAGGTCGAGGTGGAAGACAAGGACGGGAAGAAGACCGTCTACGAGGCCACCAACGTCATCGTCGCTACCGGCTCGCGGCCCCGCGACCTCCCCATGCTGAAGATCGACGAGGAGCACGTGTGGTCGTCCACGGGTGCCCTCATGCAGAAGAAGGCCCCCGAGACCCTGCTCGTCGTGGGCGCCGGCGCCATCGGCATGGAGTTCGCCGACGTGTACGCCTCCTACGGCACGCAGGTGACCATCGTGGAGGCGCTGGAGCGCATCCTCCCCCTCGAGGACGCCGAGATCTCCAAGTTCATGGAGCGCGCCTACAAGAAGCGCGGCATGGACATCTACACGTCGGCCCGCTTCGAGAAGGCTGAGCCCCAGGACAACGGAATCAAGGCCACCTTCAAGGACGCCAAAGGCGAGGCCCACGAGATCACCGTGGACAACATCCTGTCGGCGGTGGGCCGCGTGCCGAACTCGGAGGACGTGGGGCTGGACGCGGCGGGTGTGAAGACCGACGAGCGGGGCTTCATCCCCGTGGACGCGCACATGCGCACCAACGTGGAGGGCATCTACGCGATCGGCGACGTGGCGGGCCGTCAGCTCCTGGCCCACAAGGCGAGCCACGAAGGCATCGTATGCGTGGAGCACATGGCAGGTCAGGGCCACGGCACGGTGGACTACGGCAACGTGCCCAACTGCACCTACTGCCATCCCGAGGTGGCCTCGGTGGGCCTCACCGAGGAGCAGGCCAAGGAGCAGGGCTACGACATCGAGGTGGGCAAGCTGCCCTGGGTGGCCATCGGCCGCGCCGTGGCCATGGGCCACGCCGACGGCTTCGTGAAGATCATCCGGGACAAGAAGTACTCGGAGATCCTGGGTGCCCATATCGTAGGGCCCCACGCCACCGAGCTCATCGCCGAGTTCGTGCTGGGCCGCCACCTCGAGTCCACCGTAGAGGAGATGGAGAAGGCCATCCACCCCCACCCGACGTTGTCGGAGGGGGTCTCCGAAGGCGCCCTGGCGGCGCTGGGCCGTCCCATCCACATCTGACCGCGATACCGATGTCCGACGATCGAGGACGCGGAGAGCCGGGCGCCGGGCTCGACCCTGATCTCCCGGCGGACCGGGATTGGTCGCCGCAAACGGAGCGGGCCCTCCGTCTCTGGATCGTGCTGGCCCGCTCCTACTCAACCTTCGCCAGGGCCGTGGCGGGCAAGGTGCAGGAGTACGGCCTGACCACGCCCCAGTTCGGCGTCCTGGAGGCCCTGCACCACCTGGGCCCGCTCTCTTTGGGTGAGCTGGCGGACAAGCTCCTTGTGACCGGCGGGAACGTCACCTACGTCATGGACCGGCTGGAGGAGCAGGGGCTGGCATACCGGGAGCGGTCACCCTCGGACCGGCGCATCATCCAGGCCAAGCTCACGCACGAGGGCAAGGCGCTCATCGCCCGGGTGTTCCCGGAGCATGGGGCCTACATCGAGAAGCTGGCGGGCAATCTGAGCGTCGAGGAACAGGACGTTGCGCGCACGCTGCTCAAGAAGTTGGGCCGAGCCATCATGAACGACGAGCTGCCGTAGCGCAGCACGCCGGTCCGCGGAAGGGCCGAGCGCCGAGCCCGGCCAAGAGTGCCGCAGGGACGCCTCCGTCGCCTTCCTGTCGAGTCCCGCCCTACGTCAGGCCGGGGCCACCCCTTCCTCCAGGTCCGAGCGGATCTCGATGCCCCGGATCCGGAGCACGCGCATCACCGCCTCTCCGATCTTGTTGTTGGGCGTGGAGGCGCCGGCGGTGATCCCGAGTTGGAAGGGCCCGTCCGGCAGCCAGTCGGTCTCCTCCACCTCCGGAGTGTCGGGCGGCAGCTCGGGCTTGTGCCGGATCCGGCCCGTGTCCACGTCGATGCACGACGCGTCCTGGACGTGGAAGGTGCGGGTGTGCTGGCGGCAGAGGTGGGCCAGGTGGTTGGTGTTGGAGGAGTTGTAGCCTCCGATGACCACCATGATGTCGGGAGGCTCCTTCATGAGCTCGGCCACGGCGTCCTGACGCTCCTGTGTCGCCGAGCAGATGGTGCCGAAGGAGCGGTAGTGGGCCTCGATTCCCTCGAAGCCGTACCGCTCCACCATGGCCTCGTGGATCTTCATGCCGATGGCCACCGACTCGCTGGCCAGCATGGTGGTCTGGTTGGCTACGCCCACCCGCTCCAGGTGCACGTCGGGGTCGAACCCCGGTGTGGCCTTCTCCCGGAAGTGCTCGATGAACTCCTCGCGGGAGAGACGGTCCGGGCGCTGGGCGATGTAGTCGCACACCAGCATGGCCTCGTCCATGTCCCGCACGATGAGGTACACGCCGTCGACGTGCTTCACGGCCTGGGACGCCGTGGCGCGGGACTCCTCGTGGGTGTACTTGCCGTGGATCACCGAGGTGAAGCCGTCCTTGGCGTAGCTCTCCACGCGCTTCCACACGTGGAGCACCGACCCGCACGTCGTGTCCACCAGGATGCAGCCCACGCGGCGCAGCGTATCGAAGTCCTGGATAGTGACGCCGAAGGCCGGGAGGATGACCACATCGTGCTCGGTGACGTGGCTGAAGTCGAAACAGCCGTCCTCGTCGGGGAAGATGAAGCGGATCCCCATGTCCGTCATGCGCTGGTTCACATGAGGGTTGTGGATGATCTCGCCCACCAGGTAGATGGTCTTCTCAGGGAACTTGTGGACCGTTTCATACGCGTAGTCCACGGCCCGGTCCACGCCGTAGCAGAACCCGAACTCCTGTGCCAGGCGCACCGTGACGTCGCCGAAGACGGCGGTGTAGCCCCGTGACCGGATGCGCTCCACCACCGCCGACTGGTATTCGGCGTCGATGACGGGCTTGAGCTCCTTCTTGAGCCCGAAGCCCTTCCGGAAGTACGTCTGCTCCATGACCCTTGGCCCTTGCCTCGAGGATCGTCTCTGTGTGCCCTGGCCTCTCCGGCGAAGCGGCGAATCCGCCGGCATGCCGGGGGGGTGTCGTCCCGGGCTCGGTGGCTACCCCCGGGGCAGCGGAGGGGTCCTCGCCGAGTGCTCGTGCGTCGCCTCCGCGCGACGGCTGCGGGAGGGCCCGTCCGGGCCGGGATCCGCCGAGGGCCGGCCCCCAACGCCGGACCCGCCCCGGGGCCGGAGGGTAGAGCTTCACATGTCGCTGCTCGGCCGTCTCGCGCTCCTCTTCGTCCTGGTCCCGATCCTGGAGCTCATGCTCCTGGTCAAGATCGGGGAAGTGGTGGGCTTCCTGCCCACGCTGGCCCTGGTGATTCTGACCGGGGTCACCGGCGCCGCCTTCGCCCGCGCCGAAGGGCTGCGCGTGTTCTTCCAGTTCCAGAAGGAGCTGGCGTCGGGGCGGCTTCCAGGCCAGGCGCTCCTGGACGGTGCCTCGGTGCTGTTGGGAGGCGCCTTTCTCCTCACCCCGGGGATTCTCACCGACCTGCTGGGCTTCACCCTTCTGCTCCCGCCCAGCCGGCGGTGGATCCAGCGCCGTGTGAGGAAGTCGCTGGACCGACGGATCCGCGAGGGGACTCTCCGGGTCATGACCATGGGGCCGGGAGGCATGGGATTCTCGTCGGGAGGGGCGGGGGCGCCTGGATCGCCGCGGGGACAGCCGTCCCCAGGCTCCGGGTTGGATCCCGACAACGAGATCCGGGTCGAGAGGCCCGACAGCTGACCTCCGGGTTCGCGTCGGAACCGAGCCTGTGCCTGGCGCGTCACGACGCATAGACTACCCTTCCTGGAATCAGCGACGGCCTCTCCGTCTTCAACGCCCGTGCCAACGACAGCCATGACATCGCCTACGCCCTTCCTGGAGAAGCTCCTGGACGCCGCCGGACCTTCCGGCTTCGAGGTCCGCCCGGCCCGTGTGTGGCGCGAGGAGGCCGAAACCTTCGCCGAGGACGTGCGCGTTGACGTGGGTGGGAACTCCTACGCCACCGTGAATCCCGCGGGAAGTCCCAGGGTGATGCTGGCGGGCCATATCGACGAGATCGGTCTCCAGGTGACCCACGTGGACGAGAAGGGCTTCCTCTACGTGGACGAGATCGGGGGGTGGGATCCCCAGGTGCTGGTGGGCCAGCGGGTCACGCTGCTGGGGCGGAAGGGCGATGTCCCGGGGGTCCTCGGGAAGAAGGCCATCCACCTCATGTCGCCGGAGGACCGTACCAAGGCATCCAAGACGAAGGACCTGTGGGTGGACGTGGGCGCCAGGAGCCGCGACGAGGTGAAGGAGATGGGCCTCCGCGTTGGGGACCCCATGGTGCTGGCCCAGAGCATGGTGCGCCTGGCGGGTGACCGCATCGCCAGCCGGGCGGTGGACGACCGCATCGGCGCGTACGTGGTTCTGGAAGCGCTGCGCCTCCTCTCGGACGATCCCCCCGCGGCGGCGGCCACCGCCGTGGCCACGGCCCAGGAGGAGATCGGCTACTCCGGAGGCGGTGCACGGACGAGCGCCTACGCCCTGGAGCCCGACGTGGCCATCGTGGTGGACGTGACCTTCAGCACCGACGTTCCCGACGTGGAGAAGAAGGAGCTGGGCGAGCACAGCGTGGGCGGAGGGCCGGTTCTGAGCCGCGGGTCCGCCTCCCACAACCAGGTCTTCGAGCTGCTGGCCCAGATTGCCTCGGAGGAGGAGATTCCCCACACGATCCAGGCCTCCCCGCGCTCCACCCGCACCGACGCCGACGCCATCTACCTGACCCGGGCCGGCGTGCCCACGGGGCTCGTGTCCGTGCCCAACCGCTACATGCACTCGCCCAACGAGGTGGTGAGCGTGGAGGACCTGATGAACACGGCCCGCCTCATCGCCGCCTTCATCCGGCGCCTCGGGCCAGAGACGGACTTTACGCCGAGGTGAGGCTTATCTAGCCTTTAAGGCTCCCCCGGTACTGGCGCCGTGGCGCACCTCTCACTCGGAGAGGCGGCCGGGACCGGGGTGGAAGGAAGCTCGCACGGGACCGCGCCGGCGCGAGTGGAACCAACTCGAGGGATCGAAAGAGCATGGTCGAAGCTGGAAAGTTGGTGAAGGACCTGCAGACGATGCGGGACGAGGGCCACCTGTCGGACGCCCTGATGCGCTACGCGGTGCGTACCATCGCGTCCTCCGACGATCGCTTCAGCTGGGTGGGCGTCTACCTGCTGAACGACGAGAACACGGAGCTGTGGCTCCACAACTACATCGGCACGCCCACGGAGCACGCCAAGATCCCGGTGGGGACGGGCGTGTGTGGTCGGGCCGTGGCCGAGGGCGCCAACCTCAACATCCCCGACGTGAGCAAGGAGGAGGAGTACCTGGCGTGCTCCCCCGACGTCCAGTCCGAGCTCGTGGTGCTGATCCGCGCCGGCGACGACATCTTCGGCCAGCTCGACATCGACTCGGATGAGGAGGCGGCGTTCACCGAGGAGGACGAGATCGGCCTCCAGGGAATCGCCGACAAGCTGGCCGAGCAGCTCATGGCCGAACGCCGCTGACGCAAGAGGCCCGGACCGTCCGTGCGGGCGGTCTCTGATCGAGGACCCGCCCCGGCTGCCGGGCGGCCAGCCCACCGAGGCACCATGGCTGCGCATCCGCCGTTCCTGAGCGCCGGCAACGCCGGCCCGTTCACGCTGGATGGCACGCGCACCTACCGAATCGGGCACCACGACGTGGTGCTTCTGGACCCGGGCCCGGACGTGGACCGCCACGTCCGGGCTCTCGTATCCTGGGTCGCTGACGCCCGGGACGTGAAGGTCCTCCTCACCCACGGGCACAAGGACCACGCCGCTTCGGCGCACGCCCTGAGCCACGCCCTCCAGGCGCCGGTGCTCGGGCCGCCCGGGATTCCCGAGGTGGACGTCGTCCTCGAAGACGGACGGTCCGTGGAGACCGACGAGGGTCCCCTGGTGGCGGTGAGCACGCCGGGGCACACCCGCCATCACTACTGCTACCACTGGCCGGCTCGGTCTGCGCTCTTCGCCGGCGATCTCCTGCTGGGCCGGGGCGACACCACCTGGGTGGCCGAGTATCCAGGGTGCGTGGACGACTACCTCGCCTCCCTGGAGCGGCTGCGTGCGCTTGCGCCCCGGGTGGTCTACCCCGCGCACGGGCCGCCCCTCACCGACGTCCCGGCAGCGCTGGACCGCTACGAGGGCCACCGGAGGAAGCGTATCCGGCAGGTAGAGGAGGTCCTGGTGGAGGATCCGGAAGCCACGGTGGATCGGCTCCTCGCCCGGGTCTACGGCGAGGCCTTGCCCCAGAGCATGGCGGGGGCGGCGCGCAGGAGCCTGGAGGCGCTCCTGGACCACGTTCGGGGAGCCCCTGGGGACCGGTAGGCGCCCTCGCGGCACCGGGTCCCCCCGGGGGGGAACGAAGGATGGGAAGAGAGGCTCTCCGGGCGCTCCCACGGGACGCCCCCGGTTGCCCCCGATGGCGGACGGGATCTATCCTCGAGTGTTCCGCTCGCGACCCGTCTCTCCGACAGCGCCCCACCGTGGCCTCTCCGCTCCCGAACCCCCTCCAGCGCCGGCTCCGTGAGCTCGTGGGGAGCGAGCACGTCATCACCGACCCGGATCGGCTGATCGTGTACGACTGCGACGGCCTGTCGGCCTATCACTGGCCCCCGCGTGCCGTGATCCTGCCGGCCTCCACCGAGGAGGTGGCGGCGGTCTTCCGCGTCCTCCACGGGGAAGGGATCCCGGTGGTTCCCCGCGGCGCGGGCACGGGCCTCTCGGGCGGCGCTCTGGCCCCGGAGGGCGCGGTGGTGGTGGGCACGGCGCGCATGACCCGCATCCTCTCCGTCGATCCGGCCAACCGCGTGGCGCGGATGCAGCCCGGGGTGCTCAACAGCCGCCTCAGCGAGGCAGCCCGGCCCCACGGTCTCTACTACGCGCCGGATCCCTCGTCGCAGACGGCGTGCACCATCGGCGGCAACGTGGCCGAGAACTCTGGCGGACCCCACTGCCTCAAGTATGGCGTGACGTCCCGCTACATCACCGGGCTCACGGTGGTGCTGGCCCACGGCGAGGTGGTGGAGCTGGGCGGGGCGGGAGAGGACCCGGAGGCGGGCCTGGACCTGGTGGGCCTCTTCGTGGGCTCCGAGGGGTGCTTCGGTCTGGCCACGGAGGTCGAGGTGCGCCTCCTCCCCCTCCCCGAGAGCGTGCGCACCCTTCTGGCCATCTTCGAGACCCTGGAGGACGCCGGGCGGGCGGTGACGGCCATCGTGGGCGTGGGGCTGCTTCCGGCGGCGCTGGAGATCATGGACCACGGCTCCATCCAGGCGGTGGAGGCCTCGGTTTTCGCGGCGGGCTATCCCACCGACGCCGGCGCGGCCCTGGTGGTGGAGTTCGACGGCACCGAGGCAGGTCTGGACGCCGACGCGGACCACGCCGCGGCCCTGTGCATGGAGCACGGTGCCCGCGAGGTGCGACGCGCCGGCGATGCGGCCCAGCGCGAGGCCCTGTGGAAAGGCCGGAAGAAGGCCTTCGGGGCCTTCGGACGGCTGGCGCCGGACCTGATCGTGCAGGACGCCACCGTGCCCCGCTCGCGGCTGCCCGACGTGCTGAAGCAGATCGGCGAGATCGGCCGGCGGTGGAGACTCCAGGTGGGCAACGTCTTCCACGCGGGGGACGGGAACCTCCATCCCAAGCTCCTCTACGACCGAAGGGACCCCGATCTGGTCTCGCGGGTGGAGGCGGCCTCCAAGGAGATCATGCAGGCGTGTGTGGCCGCCGGCGGCACCATCACGGGAGAGCACGGGGTGGGCGTGGACAAGCGGAAGTACATGCGCCTGGTGTACGGGCCCGAAGAGCTGGGCGCCATGGCCGACGCCAAGGCGATCTTCGATCCCGACGGGCTCCTCAACCCGGGGAAGGTCCTTCCGGACCCCGAGCCGCCGGAGGTCGCGTGAGCAGGCGGGACCTGGGGCCGCTGACGGGTGCGCTCCCGGCCGAGATCGTCTCGGCGAACGGAGAGCGCCAGCGCTGGACCGTGGGCGGGGCGGTGCCCGAGGCCGTGGTCAGCCCGAGCTCGGTGGAGGAGGTGCGGTCCACTCTCGTCGGCGCCCGGGGCGCAGGGGTGGGCGTGGTGCCGCTGGGGGGTGGAACGGATCCCGGGTGCGAGGCGCCGGAAGGGCCGTTCATCGTTCTCTCCACCCGCAGCCTGACCGGCGTGGAGGCCTACGAGCCCGCGGACCTGACGGTGACGGCGCGCGCCGGCCTGGTCCTGGCCGACCTGGACGCCGAGCTGAGCCGCCACGGCCAGTGGCTTCCCGTGGATCCTCCCCTGGCCCCCCGACGGACCTTCGGGGGGCTCGTAGCCACCGGAGCCGCCGGTCCCCTGGGCACCGCCTACGGCGCCCCCCGGGACCACGTGCTGGGCGTGCACGTGGTGACGGGCGACGGCCGCGAGCTCCACCTGGGCGGTCGGGTGATGAAGAACGTGGCGGGTTTCGACCTGGTGAAGCTCATGGTGGGGAGCCGGGGCACCCTGGGCGTAGTGATCTCGGCGACGGTGCGCCTCTTCCCCAGGCCGGCGGTGGACCGGGTGCTGGTGCTGGAAGGAGACAGCCCGGGCGCCCTCCTCGCCGACGCGCGGGCTCTGGCCACGGCACCCCTGGTTCCCGCGTCGGCCGTGCTGTCCCTCTCGGGACCCGACGGCCGGGGGGCGGCGCTGGTGATCCGCCTGCAGGGTGCGCTTCCCGCCGTGGACGCCGAGGAGCTCAGCATCCGCCGGCTCCTCTCGGGAGCTCCGCGGTGCGTGGACGGCGCGGAGGGGTCGGCGCTCCTGGAGCGCATCCGCGACCGCGCCTGTGGCGGGGTCCTGGGGCTCCGCGCGGCGGCGCTGCCGGCAGCCCTTCCCGCCGTGATGGACGCCGTGTCCGGAGCGCTGCCGGCGGCTGAGTTGAGCGGCGACGTGCTCACCGGCCGCGTTCGCGCCTCCACCGCCGAAGACGACGTGGC